>PMKX01000117.1:1594-4065 GCA_003158705.1 Actinomycetota bacterium | reverse complement strand
GTCGGCATCGAGCGCGTCGTCGTGTCCACGTACCAGTCGGTGGCGGGCAGCGGCCAGCGCGGCGTGAGCGACCTCGAGCGGCAGTCGGCTCAGGCCGTAGCCGGTGATGACGTCACACTCGACTTCTATCCCTACCCCATCGCCTTCAACCTGCTGCCGCACATCGACAGCTTCCTGCCCTCCGGCTACACCAAGGAGGAGCAGAAGATGGTCGACGAGACGCACAAGATCTTTGCCGACCAGAGCATCGGCATGTCGCCCACCTGCGTGCGTGTGCCCGTGTACGCGGCGCACTCGGAGGCGATCAACGTGCAGACCAAACGGCCACTCACCTCGGCGCAAGCGCGCGAGCTGTTGGCCGCCGCGCCGGGTATCGAGGTCGTCGACGACCCGGCGCAGCTCCTCTACCCCACGCCCCTGCAGGCGACCGGACGCGACCCTGTGTATGTGGGCCGCATCCGTGAGGACCCATCCGTGCACAACGGGCTCAACTTCTGGTGCGTGAGCGACAACCTGCGCAAGGGCGCGGCCTTGAACGCGGTGCAGATCGCCGAGGAGCTCGTGCGCCGCGAACTGCTGTAGCCGATGAGCCTGAGTCCTGAGCGCACGTTCGACGTGGCCATCATCGGCGCCGGCCCCGCCGGCATGACGGCGGCCATCTACTGCTCGCGTGGCCGCCTCTCGACCGTGGTACTGGAACGCGGCATCGCCGGCGGCCAGATGGCGCTCACCGAGCTCATCGAGAATTTCCCCGGCTTTCCGGACGGCATCTCGGGCTTCGAGCTTGCCGACCGTATGAAGCGCCAGGCGCAACAGTTCGGCGCCGAGATCCTCGAGATCACCGCGGTGAGCACCATCCGGCCGGAAGCGGATGCGACCTACACGGTGGTCACAGACCAGGAGAACGTACGCGCCCGGACGCTACTGCTCGTGCCCGGGGTCGAGGCGCGCAAGTCGGGCATCCCGGGCGAGGCCGAGTTCATCGGCCGCGGCGTGAGCTGGTGTGCCACCTGCGACGGCGCGCTCTACAAGGGCAAGCAGGTGGCCGTCATCGGCGGCGGCGACTCGGCCATCGAGGAGGGCCTGTTCCTGGCCAAGTTCGCCGACGCCGTGCACGTCATCCACCGCCGCGACGAGCTGCGCGCCGCCAGGATCACCCAGGAGCGCGCCTTCGCCAACCCCAAGATGCGCTTCATCTGGGACTCCGTGCCGCTACGCATCCTGGGCGAGAACGCCGTCACCGGCGTCGAGTACCAGAACGTCAAGACGCAGGAGCTGGCCACGCTGCCGGTCAACGGCGTCTTCCTCTACATCGGCCAGCTCCCCAACACCGGGTTCCTGCAGGGCTTCGTGGACCTCGATCCCAACGGCTACATCCTCACGAACGAGCTCTTGTGCACGTCGGCCTGCGGCGTGTTCGCCGCCGGCGACGCGCATACGACAGCCATCAAGCAGATCGCCTGGGCGATCGGTGAGGGCGCGCTGGCGGCGATCCAGATGGAGAAGTACCTCGACTCGCTCGAATGCGCGACGCCGGCCCCATGGCCTGTCGAACAGCCGGCCCAGGCCGGCGGCAAGGACCAGCGCCCCGGCAAGGCGAACAAGACCTCGCAGCTAAACACCGACAGCACGACGTAGGAGGGTCATGTGGACGCCGTCTCTCAGGACAGTTTCGAGGCCGAGGTGCTCAAGGCGCCGGGCAAGATCCTGGTCGACTTCTGGGCCGAGTGGTGCGGCCCTTGCCGCGCCATAGGCCCCGTGCTGGAAGAGCTCGCCGAAGAGTATCCGGCCGCCAGGATCGTCAAGCTTAACGTGGACGAGAGCCCGGCCGTGGCCCAGACCTACGGCGTCATGAGCATCCCCACCGTGCTGGCCTTCGAGGACGGCGAGGTGAAGTCGCGCATCGTCGGCGCCCTGCCCAAGCCCAAGCTGCTCGAGGAGCTGGCCGACTTCCTCGCCTAGCGGTACCCGGCAGCGCGGAACATCTCGTCGAGGCTCGACGGCTGCAGATGCCGGGCCTGCAGCCCGCGAATGATCGCCGGCAGCGCTAGCGCCGTCTCCGTCTTGACGTGCATCACGACGATGCTGCCTGGCTGAGCGGCCGAGACCACCCGCGAGACGATCGCGCCCACGCCGGGGTCACTCCAATCGCGCGGGTCGACGTCCCAGAGGATCGTGCGCAGATAGCCGGCGGCGCCGGCCGCAGCCAGATCGGTGGCGTTGTAATCACCATAGGGCGGGCGAAAGTACGGCACCGACGTCGCTTGGGCCCGCGACCACCAGGCCGCTTGGTCGCGGCGCAGCTGCCCCAGCAGACCGCTGTAGCTGAGCGTCGAGGTGATCGCATGCGTCCAGGTGTGATCGCCGATGGTCTCGTCTTGGGCCACGGTACGTCTGGCAAGCGCCCCGTCGGCCGCCACGTACGGTCCCAGGATGAAGAACGACGCCTTCACATGATGGGCGCGCAGCAC
>PMKX01000117.1:0-1582 GCA_003158705.1 Actinomycetota bacterium | reverse complement strand
CGTCAGGCGCAGACGGTAGAGGCCGGGCATGACCGGCTGACCGTTCCCGTAGCGCAGGCTCCAAGTCGTGCCGGCACGGCCGTTGTGCACGGTGAGGCTCGGGCGAGTGGCGACCTTGTCGCCAGCTGTGTCGAACACGGTCAGGGTCACGTGCACGACGTCGCTGCGGTCCCAGGTGCGGAACCTGAGACGCACCGGAGCGATGCGGTACACGGTGGTCGGCGCCAAGGCGATCCACTTGAAGCTCGGGGCTCGTGTGTCGATCTTGACGGTGCAGGTCTGCTCGAGCTCGACGTTGCCGGCCACGTCAGCGGAGCGAAAGCCGATCGTGTGCACGCCGTCGTTGGTGTGGTCGGCCGGTGCAGTCACGCGCAGGTGGGTGCCCTGCGTCCACGCTCCCCCATCCAGGCGATACTCGGTGTAGGCGACACCGGAGCCGTCGCGGTCGATGGCGCTGAAAGTAAGCACCACGGCCTGCCGGTGCCAGGCATCGTCGGCGCCGCTCACCGTAGTGACCGGCGGCGTCACGTCTGGCGGCGGGGTGTCGCGCACAACGACGCTCGCGAGCGACCGCGGCGGCGCACTCACGACGCCCGCGCGAGCGACCGGCAGAACGAGCAGCAAGCCGGCGGCCAGCCCCGCGACAACGGCGGCGACGCGAACGACCGCAAGACATGGCATGCGCTTCGTGGCGATCCTCTCCGACCCGACGTGCCGCGAAGATACCGCGGCGGCGGCGGGTCAGCCGTACGTGACCGTGAAGATAGTGCCCGTCGCCGACAGGCCGATGCCCACGTCGTGACTCTCGACACGCGTGGTCTCGACATGGTCGCCGCGCGCCTCGCCGAGCTCGAACTCGCTGGCCAGGGTCTCGGCCTTGACGACGCCGGTGTAGGCCTCGACCAGCGGCCGCAGCTCGGCAGGCACGTCGAGTGTGAGGCTTATGGTGTCCTCGATGCGCAGCCCGGCGTTCTTGCGCGCGAGCTGGACGGCGTGCACCAGCTCGCGCGCCACCCCCTCGTCGCGCAGCGCGTCGTCGATGGCCGTGTTGAGGGCCACNNGCGGCCACCAGCGCGGCGGCGTCTGCCTCGCGCAGCGCCGCCTGCACCGGGCCCAGCTGCTTGCCCAGCTTGGGGCCGAGCAGGCGCAGGTTGGGCTTGACGGTGTACGAGACGAGCTCGCCGCCGTCGACGACGAAGCGCAGCTCCTTGGCGTTGAGCTCGTCGAGCACCACGTCGCGCAGACCTTCGACAGCGGCGCGCTCGGCCTCGGGCAAAGCGACCACGACCTCGGCCAGCGGCTGCCGCGTCTTGACCGCGGCCGCGTTGCGCGCGGCGCGACCCATCTCCACCACGCGCCGCGCCGCGCCCATGGCGAACGACACATCGGCGTCGATCGCCTGCTCGTCGGCCACCGGCCACGAGCAGAGGTGCACGCTCTCCGGCGCTGCGGCGTCGACCGAGCGCACCAGGTTCTGGTAGAGCTCCTCGGCGATGAACGGCGTGAACGGCGCCAGCAATTTGGCCAGAGCAGTCAGGCACTCGTGCAGCGTGTGGTAGGCGGCCAGCTTGTCGCGGTCGTG
>PMKX01000207.1:4319-12626 GCA_003158705.1 Actinomycetota bacterium | reverse complement strand
TCTACGGCTTCGGCGCCGCCGCCCACATCTGCCTGCAGGTGGCCGTGCACCACGGCTGGGAGGTGTACGTGTTCACGCGCGGCGAGGAGCATCGCGCGCTTGCCCGCGAGCTCGGTGCCGTATGGGCCGGCGCAGCCGGCGAGGAACCGGGCGGCGCGGCTGCCGGTGGCGGCGCGATCGCCTCAGACGCCGCCGCCCCGGCGGCCGCCGGGGCGCGACTCGACGCCGCCATCGTCTTCGCCCCCGCCGGCCAGCTTGCCCTCGACGCTCTGCGCGCCTGCGACAAGGGCGGCGTGGTGGCCTTGGGCGGGATCTACTCTTCGCCCATCCCGCCCATCGACTACCCGGTCATCTACGACGAGCGCGTGCTGCGCAGCGTCGCCAACAGCACGCGTCAGGACGCCCGCGAGCTGCTTCGTGTGGCTGGCGAGATCCCGATCAAGACCGAGGTCGAGCCTTTCGACCTCGAAGAGGCCAACGAGGCGCTTCTGGCGCTCAAGGAAGGCCGCATCCGCGGCGCGGCGGTGCTGCGCATTCGCTAGAGGCTGGCCGGCGTCACTCTTTGTCGTCCGGCCGCTTGCCGCCCCAGGCGCCGACGCTCTCCAGGCGATGCTTGAAGCCGGTGTCCTCCATGATCGTGCGCACCTCGGAGACGGCCTTCTCGCTCGGGTACATGCCGCCCAGGCCCATCTCCTCGCGCATCGCGTCGCGGTTGGCGATGAAGTCCTTCCACTTGGGACCCCAGGCGTCGGCGATGTCCTGGAAGAACACGTGTGGCGTGCCGCCCATGCCCTTGTCGNNTGTAGCAGTAGAAGCAGTACCAGACGTTGTCGTCGGTGAGCAGGGTGGGGTCGCCCTCCAGGGCGCGGCGGGCGATCTCACGCGGGCTGTAGTCGGTGAAGCGCGCCGCCGGGCAGCCGGAGGTGCACACGCCACACTGCAAGCAGCTGAGGAAGCCGTCGCGATGGTCGTGCATGCGCGGGTCCTCGACGATGCGGCTGACGAGGTCCATACGCGCCGGCGGACGCTCGACGAACGAGTTGTCGGCGATGATGGCGTACGGATTGGGGTGCGCCGGCTCCGTGGCTTGCGGCTTGGAGGACGGCGCGTCAACCTTGGCCTTGCCGCCAGCCGGCTTGCTCTTGTCAGTCATGGGCGTCTCCGTCGGTCGGGGCTGCGCTGCCGGCGTCAGCGGCGCTGAAGAACTCGGGCCAGAAGTGGATGGGCACGCTGAGATGCGCGCGGCGCGCGGCTGAGCGCAAGTTGTCGCGGCACAGAAGGCAGGGCGTGACGACGGTTGCGCGGCGCTCGGCGGCAAAGCCCAGCAGGCGCCGCGCGCCTTCCGACGAGCCGCGATACATACCGCCCAGAGCGCCGCAGCAGGCGGCGTGCAGGGCCGGGTAGGACAGCTCGATGCGGGCGCCTGAGAGAGCGGCCGCGTCGGCGAGCGAGGCGAGCGCGCGCTCGCGATCGACCAGACAGCCGACGTAGGGCACGAAGGACTCGGCGGCCGCCTTGAGCGGGCGCTCGTCGCGCCGGGCGCGGTCGACGAGCGCCTCCCACAGCGGCGTGGTCTGCACGCCGGCCTCCTCGAGGCTGGCGTCACAGGCCGGGCAAGCGGTGAGCACCGGCTCGTCGGCCGTGAACCCTGAGCCGACGGTGCCGCGCGAGGGGTGGCCGCAGCAGGCAGCCGCCTCGGTCTCGGCCAGGTTGAACCCGATGGCGGCCGCGACCGCGTGTGTGCGGCGGTAGGCGTCGGCGTCCTGCGGCAGAGCGCAGCCGGCGTAGAAGGGGCGCGCCGGCCCGGCGGGCTTCGCGGCCGCCGCGGGCGCGCCTTCAGGCGCCGCCCTGCCGGCTTTCATCCTGGCGTTCACCGTCTGCGAGACGATGCGTGTGAACGCCCCGGCGGCGCCGACCACGTCCTTGGGCACGTGGCCCTTGCTGGCCATGGTCATGCCGAAGGCCAGGTTGTCGATGCGCGGGTACTTGCCCAAGCGCTTGGCGGCTATGTCGGCCGCCTCACGTTCTGGGCAGCGCTGCCCTCCGTACTGCCGCTCCAGAGCGCGCAGACGCTTGAGGATGGCGGCGACGTCCACGTCCATCCGGCAGACGTCGCTGCAGGTGCCGCACTCGCTGCAGCGCCACAAATCCTCGTTGCTCATCACGGCTTCGATCTCGCCGGCCTGCACGTCGCGGATGATGCGCCGCGGGCCCCGCTCCAGATCGCCCCCGTTGGGGCAGGACGACGTGCACTGGCCGCACTGGTAGCACAGCAGGCACTCCTCGCGCAGCCGCGCGAACTCCTGGCGCAGGCTGGCGTCAATTGTTGTCGCCACGTGGCTCACCTCCCGTGGGGGCAGTGGTCGCAGAACAGGTAGCGCAGGCGCCGGCGGACACGCCGGCGCCGATAAGGCCGGCCTCGGCCTCGAGCATCTCGGCCGAGGCCCCGTTGCCGGTGGCCTTGGCATGGAACAGGCGGATGCGCCGACCCACGCTCGCGCGGTCCACGGCGCACAGGTGCCAGAGCTCCAGCGGCACGTCCATGCCGGCTTCGGCGAGCAGCTCTTCGGCGAGCGCCGTCTGCTCGGCGGCGCTGATGTCGCCGCGGCGGAACTGGCAGCGGCCCTCGGCGCAACCGGCCAGGAACACGCCGGCGGCGCCCTGCTTGGCCGCCGCGACGATGTGCAGGGCGCTCACGCGGCCCAGGCAGGGCAGCTCGATGAGGCGCACCGAGGTCGGGTAGGCGTCGCGCTGCTGGCCGCTGAGGCTGATGGCGGCGCCGGCGCACTCCTTGCAGTAGAAGCCGATGACGGGTTTCTCGACGCCCTCGGTCATCACACTCACGCGGCCGAACAGGGCGTCGTCGCTGAGGTTGTGGGCGATGGCCATCTCGGGGCAGTTGGCGGCGCAGATGCCGCAGGCATGGCAGGCCTCGGCGTCGACCACGGCCAGCTTGCCCTCGTCTTTGACCTCCTGGGGCCGCGGCGCGTCGTCGGGACGCTCGACCAGACTGATGGCGCCGAACGGGCAAGCGGCGACGCACACGTCGCAGCCGACGCACTTCTCCGCTTGCACTACCGAGGCGGGCGCGCAGCTGCGGCCCTTGGAGGCGAGGAAGTTGTGGATCTCGCTGGCCACCGCCGAGGCCTCGGTGTTGCATTCGATGAGTGCCTTGGGTCCGGTGGCGGAGCCGCAGACGAAGATGCCCTCGCCGGTGGTCTCGGTGGCGCGATTCTTGCGGTCGAGGATCTCGATGAAGCCGTCCTCGTCCAGATCGATGTTGAGCACCTGGGCGATGCGTTCGACATCGATGGCCGGCACCATGCCGGCGGAGAGCACGACCAAGTCGGGCCGCAGCACGACCTTGCGACCGGCGGGCACGTCCTCGACCTCGATCACGGGCTTGCCCTCGCCGTCGAACTGCACCTCGGGCGGCGTGCCGCGCAGGAACTCGACCCCGGCACGCCGCGCTGCCAGGTACCAGTTCTCGTAGCCGGCGCCCGCCGTCCTCATCTCGAGGTAGCAGATTGTCACCTTCATGGCCGGGAAGAGCGTCTTGAGGCGGATGGAGTGCTTGAGGGCGATCATGCAGCACAGGCGCGAGCAGTGTGGCAGGCGCTGCCTGTCGCGGGAGCCGGCGCACTGGACCATCACGACTTCCGTGGCCGGTGTGCGACCCAGCGACGCCTGGCCCTCCCAGTCGTCGAGCATCTCGGCCAGCTCGAGCTGCGTCTTGACGCCGTCGTGACCGTAGCCCAGGTGGTTGATGAACTTCTCCGGCGCCGGCTCGCAGCCGACGGCGGTGAGGATGGCGCCGGCGTGCACCGTAGTGCGCTCGGGGCTCTGCGTGAAGTCGATCGCCTGCACCGGGCACTGCTCGACACAAGCGCCGCAGAAGGTGCACGTGTCGAGGTCCACGGTGCGCACCACGCGGCCGTCGTAGAACTCGGTGAATATGGCCTTGCTGGCGCCGTCGCTCGCCTGCTCGGGGCAGACGCTCTCGCAGGCGCCGCAGTTGACGCAGGCGTCGGTGACGATGTTGGGCAGGCGGCGGACGGCGACCTCGAAGTCGCCCGGCCCGCCGCTCACTGACTCCACCGTGGACCTCCGCCAGACCTGCAGGTTGGGGTCGTCGATGGCCACGTTGCGGTGGAAGCACTTGCGCGTGCCGGCCTGGGCGTCGGTGCTGGGCAGACATTGGCCGCAGTCGTTGGTCGGGAACACGGTGCCGATGCGGGCGGCACGGCCGCCCAGGAACGGCCGCCGCTCGACCAGATGGACGCTGTGGCCCATCTGCGCGAGCTCGCAGGCCGCCTGCGTGCCGGCCACGCCGCCGCCGATCACGAGCACGCTGTTCTCGCGGTGCTCGCGCACCAGCGTGTCGTTGCTGGGCGCGGGGTAGCCGATGGTGGAGGCGATGATGCTGGCCGCCTTGCCGGTGACGGCGGGGACGTCGCCGTCGTGCACCCAGCTTGCCCCTTCGCGGATGTCGGCGACCTCCATCTTGAGGCCGCGCGAGAGCAGGCGATGGAAGCGACGGGCGGCGAAGTCTTGCGAGCAGCCGGCGAACACGAGCCGCCGGCCGGCCGCCGACTCCATGAGCTCGAGCAGGCGGCCCTGGCCCTCGCGGCCGCACCAGTGGCGGCCTCGGACCACGTCGGCCGCCACGAGACCGTTCTCGAGCGCCGCGAAGTCGATGTTCTCCATGGTGCCGGCGCACTCGCATAGCAGCGCCAGCGGGCGCGCGGCTACGTCGGCGCCGGTGGCGCCGTTGCCGCGCGTACCGTTGCCGGGCGCGCTGCCGTTGCCGCGGGCGCTTGGGCCGGCGCCGTTGCCGCGCTCGCTGTTGCCGGTGGGCTGGGCGCTCACGTCCTTGCCGCCAGCCGAGGCGCTCACGCCGTCACCGCCGGCTGCACCTCGGCAGCGGGCGCTGCCGCGTCGCACTTGGGCGGCTGCGCCTCGATGGCTTCGACCGGGCAGCCGCGGGCGCAGGCGCCGCAGCCGAGGCATTTCTCGGCGTCGTACTGGATGGTGCGGTAGACGGTCACTCGCTCGGGCACTTCGACGAGGCCGCTGGGCTCGTGGCGCGCGAGGCGCCGCAGGGCGGCGCCGAGCGCTCCCCGCCGGCTGTCGGCGGGCGCGTTGAGCAACTGGTCCACGTCGAACGTCTCGCCGCGCTGCGAAGCGCCCGACGGGCAGGTGGTGGCGCACTTGCCGCAGCCCACGCAGAGCTCGTCGTGGCGCACGATCTCGCAGCCGATGCCGGCGCCGTGCTGGAAGGTGGCGCCGGGCAATCTCTCGAGGATCTCTCGGCCGCGGTTGGTCAGCGGCATGTCAGGACCTCTCCAGCGGGGGCAGGGCGCAGATCGTGCGGTCCATCTCGCGTACGGCGGCCACGAACTTGGGCGGCTCGCCGGCGCTCATGGTGAACATGCGCACGCGTTCAGGCTCCACGCCCACCGAGTCGAGCATGCGCTGCACGAACTTGACCCGGTCGATGGCGTTGAAGTTGCCCTCGCGATAGTGGCACTGGCCCTCCAGGCAGCCGGCAAGCATGGCGCCGTCGGCGCCCTCGGCGAGGGCCTCGAGCATATGCAGAGGTGAGACGCGGCCGGTGCAGGGCACCAGCACCAGGCGCACCGTCGGCGGCAGCGGCGTGCGCGCATTGGCCGCCGCGTCGGCGGCCGCGTAGGCGCACTCGCGACAGCAGAAGGCGACGATGGTGCGCCGGCCTGTGCGCTCGGTGTCTCTCGTGCTCACTGCGGCCGGCTCCTTCACGGTGGCACCCGGCTCCTTCACCGCGCCGGCCGCGCTCCCGGCCGCGCTCACGCGCGCACCTCGGCCAGGATCTCCTCGTCGGAGAAGCCGCCGAGCTGGATGGCACCCGAGGGGCACTCGGCGGAGCAGATGCCACAGCCGCGGCAGATGTTGGCGTCGACCACCGAGTGCACGTCGGCGCCCACCGTGAGCGTGACGGCCTCCTGTGGGCACACGGTCTCGCACACCCCGCAGCCGATGCACACGGCGGGGTCGCTGGCGGCGACCTGCGCNNGTCGAGAGCATGGAGACGACGCGCGCCGCGGCCGCCTTGGCCTGAGCGATCGACTCCGGGATCGTTTTGGGTCCCTGCGCCGTGCCGGCCAAGAACATGCCGGCGCGCTGCGTGTCCACCGGGTGCAGCTTGGGGTGGTACTCCTTGATGAAGCCGGCCGCCCCCTGCTGCAGGCCGGCCACGCGGGCGATCTGCGTGCTGCCGTCCGAGGCCTCGAGGCCGGCCGACAAGACGACGAGGTCGAAAACGTCCTCGTTCTTGCGGCCCGTGAGCGTGTCCTCGAAGCGCACGCGCAGGTTCTTGTCGGGCTCCTCCAGCACCTCGCCGAAGCGGCCGCGCACATAGCGCACGCCGCGTTCCTGCACCAGGCGGTAGTACTCCTCGTGCGCCTTTCCGGGGGCGCGCAGGTCGGTGTAGCCGATGGTCACGTCGGTGTCCGGGTAGTGCTGCTTGATGAGCGAAGAGTGCAAGGTGGCGAACAGGCAGCAGACGGCCGAGCAATGTTCGTTGCCGCTGGACGTGCAGTCGCGCGAGCCTACGCATTGGAGCATGAGCACCCTCTGAGGTACGGCGCCGTCAGACGGTCGGAAGAGCTCGCCGTCGGTGGGCCCGGAGGCCGAGAGCAGCCGGGCGAGCTGGCTCTGTGTGATCACGTTGTCGAAACGGCCGAAGCCCAGCGGCAGCTTGCGTCGGGCGTCGAACTCCTGGTGGCCGGTGGTGATGACCACGGCGCCGACGGTCACCTCCTCCTCCCACGCCTTCTGGCCGAAGTCGATGGCATTGGCTGGGCACACCGCCACGCAGGACTTGCACTCCGAGCAGCCGGCGCACTGGAGGCAGCGCTCGGCCTCCGCCACGGCGTCTTGCTCACTGAAGCCGAGGCGGACTTCCTCCCAGGTGCTGCGCCGCGCGACGCCGTCCAGCGTGCGCATGATGCGGCGCGACTGCGGCTCGAGCGGCTCCAGCTCGGTCGTCTGGATCTTGAACTGGTCGCGCGTGTCGTCCCACACCGGCACGAGCTGTTCGCCGCGCACGAAGTTGTGGATGGCGCGGGCGGCGCGGCGGCCGGCCGCGATGGCCTCGATGGCCGTCCAGGGGCCCATCGCGGCGGCGTCGCCGCCCGCGAACACGCCCGGGCGGGCGGTCATCATCGTTTGCGGGTCGACGGCGATCTGGCCTCTCTCGAGAGTGACGCCGTCGGCGCCGGCCAGGAAGTCGTCCACCAGGGCCTGGCCGACGGCGAAGATCACCGTGTCGGCCTCCAGCTCGACGAACTCGCCCTCTACGGGCACGGGCGGCCGCCAGCCGCGCTCGTTGGGCTCACCCAGCGTGCAGCGCTGGAACCTGACGCCCGTCGCCTTGCCGTTCTTGCCCAGGACCTCCGCGGGCATGAGCGCGTACTGCACGTGCACCTGCTCCTGCTGGCCCTCCTCGATCTCCTCCGGGCTGGCGGGAGCCGTGCGCTCGTCCTCGATGCAGGCCAGCGAGACCTCTTGGGCGCCGCAGCGGAAGGCTGTGCGGCCGGCGTCGTAGGCTACGTCGCCGCCGCCGATCACCACCACGCGCTTGCCCATGGTGCTCTGCTCGCCGAGCGCCTGCGCGCGCAGGAACTCGACTGCGCGCACGACGCCGTCCAACTCGAGGCCGGGCAGCGGCAGCTCCTTGCTCTGGTGCAGGCCGGCGGCAAGCAGCACGGCCTTGTAGCCGTCGGCGAACAGCGAGTCGACGGTGAAGTCGCTGCCGCAGCGCTGGCTGAGGCGCAAATCCACACCCAGCGCCGTGATGCGCTCGATCTCTTGGTCGAGCACGGCGTGGGGCAGGCGGTACTCCGGTATGCCCACGCGGAGCATGCCGCCGGCCAGCGGCAAGGCCTCGAACACCGTGGTCGCGTAGCCGAGCTGGGCCAGGTCGCGGGCCGCCGTGAGACCGGCCGGCCCGGAGCCGACGATGGCGATCTTCTCGTCGTAGAACACGGGAATGGGCTGCGGCAGGTCGGCGGGCGCGCCGTTGTCGGCGACGAAGCGCTTGATGCCGGCCAGCGCGATGGGCTCCTCTACCTCGCCGCGTGTGCAATACGTCTCGCACACGTGCGTGCAGATGCGTCCGCACACGCTCGGGAAGGGGTTGGGCTCGCTGGCCACGCGATAGGCGTCGTCGAGGCGGCCGGCGGCCACCAGGGCCACGTAGCCTTGCGCCGAGGTGTGCACGGGGCAGGCCGTCTTGCAGGGCGACCAGCCGTTGTGGTCGATGGCGAA
>PMKX01000207.1:0-4282 GCA_003158705.1 Actinomycetota bacterium | reverse complement strand
ATGGTCTTGACGTCGCTGAGGGTGTGCACGCGGATGCGCGAGTCTGTGGCTGCATTGGTCAGGCGCGGCGCCAGCGAGCACATGGCGCAGTCTTCGGTGGGGAACGTCTTGGAGAGGCGCGCCATGTTGCCGCCCAGGCTCTGCGTGCGCTCGACCAGGTGCACCTCGATGCCGGCCTCGGCCAGCTCCTCGGCGGCGCTCATGCCGGCGATGCCGCCGCCGACCACGAGGGCGGAGCGGTGCAGGAACGTGCGCGAGCGCGGCAGGTCGGACTGATAGGCGGCGCGCGCCACGGCGCCGCCGAGTATCTTCTCGGCCTTGGCCTGCGCCGCCTCCGGCTCGTCCTTGTGCACGAACGAGCAGCCCTCGCGCAGGTTGGCGAAGGCGACCGCGTTCTCGCCCAGCTGCAGCTCGCGGGCCAGGCGCTCGAAGGTGGGACCCTGGAAGCGGCGCGAGCAGGAGCCGATCACCAGGTGGTCCAGGCCGCGCTCTTCGACGGCCTCCTCGATGGCTCGGCGGCCTTCGGTGCCGCACATGAACTGCTTGACGTTGACGGCCACCACGCCGTCACGGCCGCGGGCTACCTCGGCCAGCTTCTCGAGGTCGAGGACGCCCGAGATGTTGCCGCCGCACTCGCAGAGGAACACGCCGGCTCTCATCGCACACCTGCCGCATGTCGCACGCCGATGCGTTCCAGCAGCGGCTCCACGTCCTGAGAGTGCGAGCCCAGGCCGCAGTCCTTGTCGGGGTCGGCGCCCAGAGCGAGCGCCAGGAGCTGCTGCACGTGCAGGTGCACGAACGGGTACTGCTCGTGCGAGCTCTCCTCGATGATGCTGTGGTGGCGGTCGAACTGGATGGCGCAGTTGGGGCACATGTGCACGCACACGTCGACGCGCTCCTGCGCCAGGCGGCGCAGCTTCTCGCGCGTCACGGCCATGGCGATGGAGGGGTTGACGAAGCGCTGCCGGAAGCCGGCGCCGCAGTGCGTCGTCTTCTCGTTCCAGAGTCCGGTCTTGATGACGCCGGTAGCCTCGAGCAAGTCCTCGGGGATCATGAAGTTCTCGGCGTCGCCTACCACCTCGTCGGGGAAGACCTTGCAGTAGTGGCAGGCGGGGTGGGTGGCCACTTTGATGCCGTCGAGGCGCCGCGTGATCAGGGCCGGGATCGACTCGTGGGCGCTCCAGAGCACCTCCATGGTGTGGCTGTGCTCGATGGCGCTCGCCACGCGGTCATCGTACTGGCGGCCGATCTTGGCCAGCACCTTGTTCGTCTCCTCACGGTACTTCGGCACCTCGAGGATGTTGCGCGCCTTCTTGTTGATGGCGTAGCAAGTGGAGCAGAGGTAGCTCATCACCGGATGGTCGGCCTCCACGGCCACACAGGCGTTGCGGGCCGCCATGGCCACCGAGGTGGCNNTCGCAGCCGGGGTACTCGGTGGAGATGAGGCAGCTGCGGAAGAGCGTCACGCCCTTCTCGACGCGCGCGATGTCCGGGGTCCTGCCGGTGGGTTTCATTGGCTCCCTCACGATAGCCGTTGACTCTAGTCATTATCGATAAGGGATGGCTATTCCGCAAATGAGGATATGAAATCCTACCTCGGGGTAGGAATAAGCCGACTAGTCCTATCAGCTAGCAGGGCTTTGTGCGCGCATGGGCAGGCGGCGACGCGACGCCGGCCGCCGGCCGCCGCCTACTCCTGCTTCAGCGGTTACGGATGGCCGCGCCGCGGGTATAGGCGGGCTACCACCTCCGGACCTCGCGGTGGTGTCCCGTTATTGNNACAGACGTCGCCGCCACCGAGAGTGACCGCGTCGCCTCGGTCTCCGTCCTCAACGTGGCCCAGTGCGGCCTCTGTGGCACATCGTTGAGCGCCGACGCGCTCAGGTTCCGCATGGTGTCGCCGCTCGTCGGCGGCGTCTGCCTCACGGTATGCCACACCTGCCACAACGCCGTCTTGGGCGAAGGGTACAGGCCGGCCGACTAGCCGTTCGGCCGCGACGGATGGCCGCGGCGCCTGCCGGGGCGGCGCGACTCTGCTTGCGCTTGCGCCGCCCCAAGTCCGGGCGGCCGTTTTGTTACAATGGGCTGCCTTCGACCCATCTTCTTCCAGCAGACAGGTGACGATGCGATTCCTCGCTGCGTGCCACCGGCGTCCGGTCGACGCCACGCCCATCTGGATCATGCGCCAGGCGGGCCGCTACCTGCCTGAGTACCGGGCTATACGGGACAAGCTCTCGTTCATGGAGATGTGCCGGCGGCCCGACGTGGCCGCCGAGGTGACGCTGCAGCCGCTGCGCCACTTCGAGCTCGACGCGGCTATCGTCTTCGCCGACATCCTGCTGCCCTTGGAAGGCATGGGCATCGGCTTCCACTTCTCGCCCGAAGACGGCCCGGTGATCGAGCGACCCGTACGCGGCGCCGCCGAGCTTACGGGCGTTCGTCCGTTCGACGCGCGGCGCGACCTGCCTCATGTGCTGGAGACCGTCAAGCTGGTGCGCCGCGAGCTGGACGAGCGCACGCCGGTGATCGGCTTCTCGGGGGCGCCGTTCACACTGGCCAGCTACGTGGTCGAGGGCGGCCACTCGCGCACCTACGAGCACATCAAGCGGCTGATGTACGGCGACCCCGAGACCTACGGTCGCCTCATGGCCCTGCTCGCCGACGCGGTGGTCGACTATCTGCTCGCCCAGATCGAGGCCGGCGCGCATGCGGTGCAGGTGTTCGACTCCTGGGCCGGCTGCCTGGCGCCGTTCGACTACGAGCGCTTCGTGCTGCCCTACGCGCGCGACGTGGTCGCTCGCGTGAAGCAGCGCGGCGTGCCGGTCATCTACTTCGTCAACGGCGCGGCCGGCATGCTCTCGCTGGTCGGGCAGGCCGGCAGCGACGTGGTGGGCGTCGACTGGCGCGTCGAGCTCGACCATGCCTGGGAGCAGCTTGGCGACGTGGCCGTGCAGGGCAACCTCGACCCGGTGGCGCTCCTCGGGCCGCCGCAGGCCATCGAGGAGCGCGTGGCCGACATCTTGCGCCGCGCGGCCGGCCGACCCGGCCACATCTTCAACCTTGGGCACGGCGTGTTGCCGTCCACGCCGCCCGACAACGTCAAGTACCTGGTCGACGCCGTGCATCGGCTGTCGGCGAAAAGCGCGAGCGGATGAGCGAGCGGATGAGCGAGCAAACGACCGAGGGGATGAGCGAGCAGATGAGAGAGAGCTTCGTCGACATCGCCCTGCTCGCCTTCGGCGGCCCTGAGACCACGGCGCTGGTGCCGCAGTTCCTGGAGCGCATGACCGGTCGCACCCCCGAAGCTGAGGTCGTAGCGGCGGTGAGCGCCCGCTACGAGGCCATCGGCGGCGGCTCGCCGCTGCCGGCCATCACGCGCCGGCAAGCCGCCGCTCTGCAGGCCAACCTCATCCAGCAGCTCGCCTTCCCGCTGCGTGTGCGAGCGGGCTTCCTGTATGCGGACCCGAGCGTCGCCGAGTGTCTCGGTGAGCTGGACGCCCACGAGGTCATCGCTTTGCCGCTCTCGCCCTACCGCTCGCGGCTCACCAGCGACGCCTATCGCCAGGCGCTGGACGCCGCCGGCGGCGCGCACGTGCCCATGCTCGAGGGCTGGCACGCGCACCCCGGCTATCTGCGTGCCGTCAGCGAGCGCGTGGCGCAGGCGCTGGACGGCGCCGACGCAGNNGTGGAGCAGCTTCAGGAGACGATCGCTCGGCTCGTGCCGAGCATCCTGCCCGGCGACTGGCGGGTGGGCTTCCAGAGCAAGGGTCGTGGCGGCGGCCAGTGGCTGGAGCCGGAGGCCGGCGACGTCGTACGTTCGCTGGCCGCCGACGGCTGGCGCAAGCTGCTCGTGGTGCCGGTCGGCTTCGTGTCCGACCACGTGGAGACACTCTACGACCTGGACGTCGTTCTGCGCGGCGAGGCCGAGGCGGCCGGCATGCAGTACCTGCGCAGCCGGCCGCCCAACGACTCGCCGCTCTTCATCGAGGCGCTCGCCGACGTGGTCGTCGACTACCTGGCCCGGCGACCGGTGGAGCACCAGCTTCACCGGCCTGACGGACAGCACGACCACGGCGGTGGCCGGCAGAGCGGCTCGCCACCGCAGACCGACGGCGACAAAGAGTGAGCCGGTGAGCGAAGCCGGCGGCGGGGTCCGCGCACCGCGCGTGGCCGTGGTCGGCGGCGGCATGGCCGGCCTCGGCGCGGCGCGAGCCCTGGAGAAGGCGCGCCTCGCCGGCAGCCCGCTCGACTGGCTGCTCATCGAGAGCGAGCCGCGCCTGGG
>PMKX01000080.1 GCA_003158705.1 Actinomycetota bacterium | reverse complement strand
CGTTTGCGCCAGCAGGTCCACGGCGCCCTCAGCGACGTTCACGGCGCCCGTCTCGTCGATCACTTTGGCGGTGTTGCTGAGGACGATCGAAAGCACGAAGGTGCGCCCGTCGCTGCGCGTAAGCAACCAGGTGAGGCTCAGCACGCCGGGCTCAGAGCCGCCCTTGTAGGCGACGTAGGGCCACGTCTTCGTGTCGAAGGAGATGCCCGGGTTCTTGGCGAGTATCTNNGCGAGGTCGGCAGGGGAGGCAAACCACTCGATGGTGCTCACCTCGCGCGGCGCCTTCCAGGCGGCTGCCGCGGCCAGCGAGATGGGTAGAGCGTCGACGCGCGCCAGCAGCTGCAGCCGCTGTGCCGTAGCACCGGCGATATAGGCGCTGCGCAGCGCCGGCGACGCGCTGAGCTTCAGGGCGAACATCTCGCGCGTGGTCAAGAACGGTGTGTCGAGTTGCGGCTCGTGCATGCCCATCGAGGCGAGCTCGGTCTCCACGGCCGACCGGCCCAGGCGGTGGATGAGGTGGTCGGCCGCCGTGTTGTCGCTCACGGCGATCATCTGCTGGGCGAAGTAGCGCAGCGTGAACGTGCGGCCATTGGGTGCGTTGCGGAGAGCACCGGATGGCAGACTCTTCCAGGCGGCGTGGATGGCGAGCTTCTCGTTCCAGCTTGCAGTGCCGTGGTCGATGGCCGAGCCCAAGGCGCCGAGCACGTACAGCTTGAAGGCGGAGCCGATGGCGCCCGGCGTGTCCGCTTGCAGGGCGTGCAGCGGCGTGCTGCTGCCCACCTCGGTCGCAAGCATGGTGGCGTGGCTGGCGAGCGCACGTAGGCCGGCGTCGACCTGGCTCCAGCTGGTGGGCACGGGCGTCGCGGTGTAGGGCTGGAAGAGGAGGGCGCCGATCAGGTGCGGCGCCGTTGCGCCGACGGCGATCGACGCCTTGAAGGAGGTTCCCGCAGCGCCGTCGAGATGCGCGACGAGTGCCGTGGGCGACGACGACCCCAGAAGGCCGACCAGGCGCAGCGGCCCTGCCGCTGCCACTTGCGTGAGGGCGGCGATCAGCTTGGCGGGCGGCACCTGGGCCAGGAAGCCGGCCGAGAAGTGCCGCGCCAGCTCGGCGTCGCCGACCGCCTTGCCGGCGTTCAGTTTGGCAAGCACCCAGGCGAGCTGGCGGCCGGCTGGTGTGGTCGGGAAGGCCGTCGTGGCTGTCTCGGGCGCCGCCGAAGTTGGTGCGGCGGCGGGCGTGGGCGGGGCGCTCGTCGCACTGCCTGTCTTCGCGGCGCCCCCGCCACATGACGCCAGCCCGAGAGCCAGGAGCACGGCCAGGGTCATTGCCGCGATGGTCGCTCGTGCCTGCACCACACCACCTCCACGTATCCCTTCAGGTTCGATGGCGCCTCTCATGACGAATCGTCTTCTGCGGGCCGATCCTGGTCCGCGCGAGAGCCCCTCTGCTTGCGCATGGCCTCGCGCAAGAGCCACTCGACTTGGGCGTTGACGGAGCGCAGGTCGTCGGCGGCCCACTTCTCGAGCTCGTTCCACAGCTCGGGGTCGATGCGCAGCAGGAACTGCTTGCGGGCCATCAGCTGCTCCCCGCTCTAGCGGGCGCCTGTCGCCGCGCTGGCCGGGTCACTGATAGAGCGTGCCTGCGTTGACGATCGGGTTGACCTGCTGCTCTCCGCAGAGCACGACCATCAGATTGCTGACCATGGCCGCCTTGCGCTCGTCGTCGAACTCGACGACGTTCTTCTCGCTCAAGAGGTGCAGGGCCTGGTCGACCATGCCCACAGCGCCCTGCACGATCTTCTGGCGCGCGGCGATGATGGCCTCTGCTTGCTGGCGCCGGAGCATCGCCTGGGCAATCTCCGGCGCGTAGGCCAGATGTGTGAGCCGTGACTCGTCGACTTCCACGCCGGCCTTGGCGAGGCGCTCCTGNNGGCGGTGGCCAGGTGACGCAGCGCCGTCTCGCTCTGCATGCTCACGTAGCCCTCGAAGTCGTCGACGTCGAAGACGGCCCGGGCGGTGTCGCTGACGTGCCACACCACGACCGTCGCGATCTCCACGGGGTTGCCGGCGCGATCGTTGACCTTGAGCTTGTCGCCGTTCAAGGTGCGCGCCCGCAGTGAGAGCTTGTAGCGGCGCAGACGACGCGCGTCTTGCGTGCCGCCGCCTCGGTGCAACTTGCCGAACGACTTGCCTTGCCCGCTCGGGCCGTTCGAGAAGAACGGGTTGCCCCACAGAAAGCCGCCCTGGCGGGTCGTGCCCTTGTAGTGACCGAAGAGGATCAGCAGGCGCGCCTCGTTGGGCTGCAGGGTGAAGTAGCCGAACGACGAGAGGATCGCCAAGGCGAGCAGGGCAAGGCGAAGCGCCAGCAGCCAGCCGCGCGAGCTCTCGGCGATGGAGAGCCACACTGCGGCGGCGTAGAGCGCGATGGTGACGGGCAGCGGTATCCAGCCGCTCAGTACCCGGGCTTGGCGTTCGGTCGTCATGGCGATTCCTCCGCAACCGGTCGGCGCTCGTCGCGCCCTGTCTAGATAGCGGTATGATATCACAACGAAATCGCCGTCTGCAAGTGCTGTCGTTGACGGGCATGCCGCGCCCTGCCGTTGACCGGCAGGCATAATGTGGCCGTGCTTACCGACCAGTCACCCTGGACCCGCCTCGGCGTTGTGGCCGTCTATGCGGTGGCCATGGCCGTCGTGGAAGCGAGCGTCGTCTACTACCTGCGCAAGCTGTTCGCGCTGCAGTACGCCGCAAGCTTCACTTCCGGTCGCTTCCGCTTTCCACCCGCCTACCTGCGGCACGAGCAGGTCCGCGAGCTCGCCACGATCGTCATGCTTCTCGTGGTCGCTTACCTGGCGGGCCGCGGCTGGTGGCAGAAGCTTTCTTACTTCCTGTTCGCCTTCGGCGTCTGGGATATCGGCTACTACGTTGCCCTGAAGATCATGCTCCACTGGCCGGCGTCGCTGGCCACCCGCGACCTGCTGTTTCTCACGCCGCACCAGTGGTGGGCGCCGGTCTGGCAGCCGATCATCGTCTCGTGTGGGTTCATCGCTGCGGCGGTGCTGCTCCTGGCGAAGACCCGGCGGCGATGATGGGCGAGGCGCCACGGCGATCACCGCCAGGCGGCGAAGCTGAACGGGGACTCGTTTCGCAGAAACGGTCGTGTGCGCGTACACTGGTACCGTGCGTGCGAGTGATCGCGCGGCACGCGATAGGCCACAACGCGCGAACCTAAGGAGACGCCGTGGGCGCTCTAGAGCCAATGCATCTGCTCATCATTCTCTTCATCGTCCTGCTGCTCTTCGGCGCCAAGCGTCTGCCGGGGCTCGCACGCTCGCTTGGCACGAGCGCGCGCGAGCTCAAGAAGGGGCTGAACGAAGACGCACCGCCGGACGAGCCGGCACAGGCAAGCCAGGCTGTTCTGCAGGCGAGCGCCACGCAGAGCTCGACGGAGGCAGAGGCGAGCGGGCAGGCCTCCGCCACGCCGCCCGAAAGCTAGGACTCCGTGCGCGGCGCGCCACACAAAGCGCGCGGCGCGTAGAGCACAGCACGCAACGGGCGGAGCGGCTGTGCCGCCCCGCCCATCTACAGTTCCGCTCGCGGAACTGGTGGCTTACATCTTGGGCGGCTTGTGCACGCCGATCCGGTTGCCCTCAGAATCCCTGAAGAAACCTAAGCTGCCCACCATCTCGCCCATGTCTTTGACCGGCATGAGGATCTGACCTCCCGCGTCGGCGGCGCGCTGGAGCATGCCCTCGGGGTCGCCGTAGCTGTTCAGGTAG
>PMKX01000070.1 GCA_003158705.1 Actinomycetota bacterium | reverse complement strand
CGCGTAGCGGTTGCCGTTGAAGCTCACGGCCAGGCCGGCCCAGTCGCGCACGGCACTCAGGGGAGGCGCGTCGGTGATGGAGTCGCCCACGTACATGACGTCGGCGCCAGTGGGGCAGTCGGCGACGATCTGCTGCAGGGTCTCGAGCTTGGCGTTGCCACCCACCGGCGTGACCGAGGCGACCATGGCGGCGGCCATGGGTGCGGTGTGGGCGAGCTCGTTGCCGAAGAACGTGTCGAGCTCGCGCACCGTCTGCTGGTCTTGGGAACTCAAGTCGGTGAGGCTGCGGGCGCCGGCGGGCAGCTCGATCAGACCCTGCTCTCCGATCCGCACCGCCCAGTCGCGCAGCCACACGGCCTCGTCGGGCGGCAGGTCCCAAGCGTCGAGGCTGAGTTCCGTGCTATGGCACCGTCCGACGGGCACGTCCAGCGCGTCGGCCATGGCGCGCACGTACGGCGTGTAGGAGGTCGAGATCACGTGCACCGGCATGAGCTTCTCCACCGCGGCGATCAGCCCGTCGGCGCCGGGCACGACCATCAGGGTGTCGCGGCTGAAGGTCTCCACGGTCGCGTCAGCCAGGCCGAAGGCACGGAAGAAGGGAGCCATGAGACCGAGCGTCGTGCCGGCGTTGTATCCGGGCTTGCGCGCCACATCGACGAGGTAGTCGTCGTACTTGCTGAGACGGGCGAAGAACGCCGCCCCGTTGGGGATGTACGTGGCGGCCAGCTCGGCGGCGTTGTCGTTGCGCGTGAGCGGCCCCTCGCAGTCGGTGACGAAGAGCGGCCGGCGCGCGGGTGCGGTCATGGACACGCGCTCAACCGCGCGCCTGCAGTTCGGCGGTCACCTCGGCGGTGAGGTCGAGCGGCAGGCGGAGAGCCTCGCCGAACACGGCGCCGCCGGCCGTATGCAGCCGCCCTTGCACGAACTGCTTGATGGTCTGGTAGAGGAGCGGGATCTCGCGCTGTTCGCCCTCGCTGCGGACGGCGGCGAACAGCGGTTCGGCCTCGCCTTCGGCGGCGCGTATCTCGTCCAGACCGGCAGTCTTGAGCTTGGCGCGGAACTGGCCCCAGAGCTTGTCGTAGGCGCCACCGGTGATCGGGAACCTGTCGTAGCTGATCACCGGCCCGCGGTCGAGCTGCGGCGTGACCAGGTTGATCATGGCGCCGGTCTGTGTGGCGCCGGCGCCCAGCAGCTCCCAGATCACGTCCTGCCACATGCCGATGGGGCCCTCGGGAAGGGCGGGGTGCAGGTTGAGGATCGCATAGCGACGACACATGGCCGGGCTGGCGATGAGCATGTAGCCGGCCAGCACCAGCACACCGAGATTGTAGGGCCGCAAGAGCTTCATGACCTGCTCGTGGTAGGCGCTGCGCCACTGGGCGCGCGAGGGCGAGGCGGTCTCGTGCCAGTTCTTGGCGCTTGAAAGGGTGATGGCCTCGAAGCCGAGCCGGCCGGCGAGGTCGAGGAAGCGGTCGCTCTCGGGACCCTCGCCGCGCTCGCGATTGCAGAAGACCAAGCCCACGTCGAGCGCCAGCTCGTCCTGCTGGGCGCGGCTGACGATGTCGGCGAGCAAGTTGCAGGCGGCCGCATCGCGGCCTGTGCTGAGCCAGCC
The DNA here is from genome assembly GCA_003158705.1 of Actinomycetota bacterium. Classification (GTDB taxonomy): domain Bacteria; phylum Actinomycetota; class Thermoleophilia; order UBA2241; family UBA2241; genus FEN-672. The sequence goes on along the minus strand of PMKX01000070.1, from coordinate 4,199 downwards.
GATCCTCACGGCCGACCGTCGCTGGCTGCCGTGCCCGTCACAGTCGGCTCCGTGCCGCGATCTTCATTGCAGGGCGCGCTCCTCGCTCAACCGTTCCTGCCAGGCGACGGCATCGGGGTAGCTGCTGCGTCCCACGCCGGCTATGCCGCGCGCTGCGGCCCAGGCGCCGAGGCGGCCGGCCGACTGCAGGCCGGCCTGCTCCATCATGCCTGCCAGAAAGCCGGCCGCGAACAGGTCGCCGGCGCCGGTGACGTCGACGACTTCGGTGGGCTGCGGCGGCACGTACAGGTCGACGCGGCGGCCGATAAGGCGGGCGCCGCGGCCGCCCATCTTGCACACGACCAGACCGACGCCCACGTTGAGTAGGAAGTCCAGCGCCTCGTCGGCGGCGAGGCCGCACATGACCTCCAGCTCGGTCTGCGTGGCGAACAGATAGGAGCAGCGCTGCAGGAAGGGGATGAAGCGCTTGACGCCCTTGCGGGCGTAGAGCTCGCCTGGGTCGAAGGCGATCTCGACGTCGTCGCCCAAACGCTGGAGAAGGGCGAGCTGGGCCTCCAGCGGTCCCTCGCCGACGAAAGAGCTGAAGTAGGCGAAGCGCGCTCGTGGCACACGGTGCGGCAGATCCTGGGGAGAGAACTGGTCGTTGGCGCCCGGCCACACCAGGTTGCGCCGCTCACCGCTCTGGTCGAGCAGCACGAGCACACAGCCCGTCTCGCCGCTGCGCGCCACGTAGCGCGTGTCGGCGCCGTCGAGCTCGGCGAGCACAAACTCGCCGTCGGGATCTTCGCCGGTGCGCCCCAGCATGGCGGCGCCGAATCCCATGCGCGCGAGCGCGAACACTGTGTTGGCCGCTTGGCCGCCGCCGGAACGCTCCGGCTCCACGTGGAGCAGCGCCTGCTGCAGCGTCTGGCGCTGCTTGGCCGCCATCACCGTCTCCGAACCGGGTGGCCCCAGCTCGCCCCACAAGGCGAAGGAGTCGGGCAGCCGGTAGATGAGGTCGAGGTTGAGGGCGCCGCAGCCGATGAGGTCGTACGGCTTCACCGCCAGAGCGATCCGCGGTAGCGCACGGCCGGCCCCTCGCCGCGGGCGATGACCTTGCCGACGACCCAACCGCCGTGGCCGGCCTTCTGCACCACGTCGAGGGCCCTGGACACCTCGTCGGCCGGCACGATCACGACCATGCCGACGCCGCAGTTGAACGTGCCCAGCATCTCCTGGTCGTCCACGCCGGCCTCACGCAGCCAGGTGAAGACGCCGGGAAGCTCCCAGGAGTCGAGGTCGACCTCGATGGCCAGCTCGGCGGGCACGGCGCGGCCGAGGTTGTCGGGGAAGCCCCCGCCGGTCACATGGGCGGCCGCGTGCACGCCGCAGGCGTGACCCAGGTCGTGCAGCACGGGGCTGTAGATGATGGTGGGCGTGAGCAGCACGTCGCCCAGCGTCTGGCCGGTGCCCGGAAACGGCTGGCTCAGATCGAGCTGCCGCTCGCGCAGGATCGCGCGGATGAGGCTGAAGCCGTTGGCATGCACACCGCTCGAGGCCAGACCGAGCACGACGTCTCCGTCGCGCACCTTGGCCGGACCCCAGAGCTCGTCGCGCGAGGCCATGCCGACGGCGAAGCCGCCCATGTCGAAGTCGTCGTCATGGGCGAAGTGGCCGGGGTGCTCGGCCGTCTCGCCGCCCAGCAGCACACACTGGGCCTGCAGACACCCCTCGTCCACGCCGGCCACCAACTCCGCGACCTGCTCGGGCACGAGCTTGCCGACTACCAGGTAGTCGAGGAAGAACAGCGGCACGGCGCCCAAGGCGGAGACGTCGTTGACGCTCATCGCCACCACGTCGATGCCGATGGTGTCGTAGCGGCCCATCGCCTTGGCGAGCATCACTTTGGTGCCGGCGCCGTCGGTGCCGGCGACCAGCACGGCGTCCTTGATGGGCGGCATGCGTATGGCGCCGCCGAAGCCGCCGATGCCCTCGAGCACCAGCGGGTGACGCGCCGACTTGAGCCGCTCCTTGAGCAGGCGCACGGCCTCGTTGCCGGCCGCCACGTCGACGCCGGACTCCTCGTAGGTGAAGCCGTCCCCCTCCGCCATGTGCTCAGGCTCCTTGCTGGGCGGCCGACAGATGCCGCATCTATGCTACGGGATTGCCTGGGGACTTCTCAAAGCGCCGCTTGCCCATGGCGAGCTCCTCGGGCACCGGTATGGGGTAGTCGCCGGTGAAGCAGGCGCGGCAGAACTGCGACTCGGGCAGGCCGGTGCTCGCCTGCAAGCCCTCCACGGTGAGGTAGTGCAGCGAGGTGGCGCCCACGTGGCGGCGGATCTCATCCACGCTATGACTAGAGGCGATGAGCTCGGCACGGGTGGCCATGTCGATGCCGTAGAAGCAGGGGAACTTGATAGGCGGCGAGCTGATGCGCAGGTGCACCTCACGGGCGCCGGCTTTGAAGAGCATGTCGACCAGGCTGCTCGTGGTGTTGCCGCGCACGATGGAGTCGTCGACCACGACGAGCCGCTTGCCGGCGATGACGGTGCGGATGGGGTTGAGCTTCATGCGCAGACCGAGCTGGCGCAGGTGGTCGTCGGGCTGGATGAAGGTGCGGTAGACGTAGCGGTTCTTGAGCAGGCCCTCGGTGTAGGGGATGCCGCTCTCGCGCGCATAGCCGATGGCGGCCGAGATGCCCGTGTCGGGCACGGGGATGACGAAGTCGGCGTCGACGGGCGCCTCGCGGGCGAGCTGCTGGCCCATCTCGAAGCGGCAGTCGGCGAGCGTGCGGCCGTAGAGCTGCGAGTCGGGGCGCGCGAAGTAGATGAACTCGAAGATGCACATGGCCGGCCGCGAGCCGGGCAGGTCGACGCGCTCGGAACGCAGGCCGTCGGCGTCGGCCACGACGAGCTCGCCGGGCTCGATCTCGCGCACGAACTGGGCGCCGATGATGTCGAAGGCGCACGACTCGCTGGCGATCACCGGGTGGCCTTCGAAGTCGCCCAGGCTGAGCGGTCGCACGCCGTAGGGATCGCGAAAGCCGACGACCTTCTTGCCGGTGAGCACCGTGGCCGAGAAGGCGCCGCGGATCTTNNCTCGGTGGTGTTGACGAGGTTGCCGTTGTGACCCAGGGCGACCGTACCACCGTTGCGGGCGCGCACGAGGGGCTGTGAGTTCTGCCAGGCGGTGGCGCCGGTGGTGGAGTAGCGCACGTGGCCGATGGCGTGGGTACCGGTGAGCCCAGTGAGCATCTGCTCGTGGAAGGCGCGCGAGACGAGACCCATCTCCTTGACGACCGTGACCTGGCCCTGGTCGGCCACGGCGATGCCGGCGCTCTCCTGCCCGCGATGCTGCAGGGCGTAGAGGCCGAAGTAGGTAAGGCGCGCCACGTCGTGGTCCGGCGCAAAGATGCCGAACACACCGCAACTGTCGCGGAAGTGATCGTCAGTCAAGACGGCTGGGAAGGGACTCGTAGGCCCTTTCGAGATCGCTCACGGCCACACTCAATAGTTCGCTCTCACCCATGGTAACGCGCAGAACGCCGCCAGTCACCCTGCCGAGTGTGGTGTGCGGCAGGTCGCTGAGCAGATGGTCGAGAGTGGCGAGGTGGTCCGGGTGCACTGTGACCACCGCGCGGCTGGGCGCTTCGGCGAACAGCGCCAAATCGGGCCGCAGGCGGCTAGCCACGGCGACGTCGGCGCCGAGGTAGCGGCCGCGGCCGGCCGGCGGCGCCTCAGGGTCGGCGGAGCGGGCGCCGCCCGTCTCGCCGCTGGCCATGGCGCTCTCGGCCAAGGCGACGGCCAAGCCGCCTTCGGCGCAGTCGTGGGCGCTCTTGATGACGTGCCGGCCGATGCCGTCGCGCAGCGCCGCCTGCAGGCGGCGCTCAAGGTCGAGGTCCACGTCCGGCACGCGGCCTGCGACGCGGCCATAGTGGACCTTCTGGTACTCCGAGCCGTCTAGCCACGCCGCGTCCGGCCCGATCAGCACGATGAGGTCGCCTTCGTCTTTGAAGCTGTGGTCGACGTGCAGCGACACGTCGTCGTAGACGCCCAGCATGCCCACCACGGGCGTGGGATAGATCGCCTTGCCGAAGCTCTCGTTGTAGAAGCTCACGTTGCCCGAGATCACGGGGACGCCGAAGGCGCGACACGCGTCGGCCAGCCCCCGCACCGCCTCGGAGAACGTCCAGAACACCTCGGGCTTCTCGGGATTGCCGA
>PMKX01000106.1 GCA_003158705.1 Actinomycetota bacterium | reverse complement strand
GCCGCCATCGCCAACGGCGGCAAGGTGCCGTTCATCAACTCCATCAGCGGCGAGCAGAGTCGCATCGACGTGGTGCTGCCGCTTATCGAGAAGCACAAGTGTCCCGTCATCGGCCTGTGCCTGAGCGACGAGGGCATTCCGCCCACCGCCGAGGACCGCTTCGCCGTGGCCAAGCGGCTCTTCGAACTCTGCACCGGCGCCGGGCTGCCGGCCGAGGACCTCTGGGTCGACCCGCTGGTGCTGGCCGTCTCGGCCGATCAAGCGGCGGCGGGCGTCACCATGCAGACGCTCAAGCTCGTCAAGGAGCGCCTGCCCGTCCGTACCACGGGCGGTCTGAGCAACGTAAGCTTCGGGCTTCCCAACCGGCCCCTTCTCAACCGCACGTTCGTGGCCATGTGCGCCGGCATCGGCATCGACGGTGCCGTCTTGGACGTGCGCAACAAGGAGATGATGGCCGCCGTGCGCGCCATGGAGGCGCTGCGCGGCGAGGACAACTACTGCGGCAACTACCTCAAGGCGCACCGCGCCGGTCTGCTGGAGTAGCCGCGTGGCCGATCTTGCACGGGTCAGAGCCCGCGACTTGGGCATCACCATCGGGCTGCTGCCTGTGGGGCCGCTCAACGCGATCACCGACGTCCCCGGCGTGCTCGTCGGGCAGTCCACCGTAGTGTGGGGGACGCCGGACCTGCCTAACGGCCAGGGTCCGGCGCGCACCGGTGTCACGGCCGTCCTGCCGCACGGCGGCGACATCTTTCACGAGCGCGTCACGGCCGGTGTGTTCGCCGCCAACGGGGTCGGCGAGGTCGTGGGCAGCACGGCCATCCGCGAGTGGGGGCTCATCGAGACGCCGATCATGCTCACCAACTCGCAGAGCATCGGCCAAGTGTACGACTCCACAGTGCGCTGGATGATGGAGAAGAACCCTCTTGCCGGCATCACAGACGACGCCATCATGCCGGTGGTGGGCGAATGCGACGACAGCTTGCTCAACGACATGCGCGGCATGCACGTGCACCATGACCACGTGTGCACGGCCCTCGACGGCGCCGCCTCCGGGCCGGTGGCCGAAGGCTGCGTGGGCGCCGGCACCGGCATGACGTGCTACGACTTCAAGGCCGGCATCGGCACCTCGTCGCGCATCGCGCACGCCTACGAGACGCCATACACCGTCGGCGTGCTCGTGATGGCCAACTTCGGCGTGCGCCCACGCCTCCTCATCGACGGCGTGCCGGTGGGCCGCCACATCACCGACTTGATGCCCGTGGAGAACCGGCAAGGCTCGTGCATCGTCATTCTGGCCACCGACGCGCCGCTCTCAGGCCATCAGTGCGAGCGTCTGGCCAAGCGGTGCTCGCTGGGCCTCGCCGTCACCGGGTCGTATGCGTCGGATGGCAGCGGCGAGATCATGGTCGCCTTCTCCACCGCGGCGCGCATCCCGCGCACCACGGGCGCGCCGCTCTCGCTCATCGTGCTCGGCGACGATGTGCTGGCAGAGGTCTTCGAGGCGGCCGTGGATGCCACCGCCGAGGCTGTCGTCAACGCGCTGTGCATGGCGACGACCACCGTTGGGCGCGACAACAACGTGTCATATGCCCTGCCTCTCGACCGTTTGGTGGAACTTATGGGCAGGTTTGGGCGACCCATCCACCTGCCTGCCTAGAGGAACGGTTGCTTGCTCGCCGGCGGACGACGGGATATAAAGGGGCACGGTCGCATTCTGTGAGCAGAGGTCTGTGTGTAGGCTGCGTTCCGCAAGGCGGACGGGGGGCCAAGGCGCCGAAGGCCGCAGGCAGGCCACGGTAGTGTCGGGTCAAACCGGACTCCGGCGCCGGCCTAACGAGCGAGGGGGAGGAGCTTTGACGGGTTCCGCGTCGTCACCCGACCGAGGGTGGCAAACGGGTGCACCGGACCTGTTCGTCGGCGCGACCGTCGGCGCGACCGCGTCTACGCCCCACACTCTTTCGCAGCGCGACGACCATCACCACCTTCGCGCGCTGCAAACCGCAGGCCAGGCAATCGCGGAGAGGTAAAGGAGGAAGGGGCTGGCCGCGGGCTTGGCGCGACGATCGCCCCACATGAGACTGTGGACAAACGACGATACTTCATCAAGAAGATCGCGAACGCGCTGTTGACGGTCATCCTCGTGGCGTCCTTCAACTTCGCCCTCTTCCGCATCATCCCCGGCGACCCCGCGCGTGTCTTGTTGCCTAGGGGCAAGACCGACCAGCGGGCGATCGCCCAGGCACGCCACACCTTCCACTTGGACAAGCCCATGTGGCAGCAGTTCGTCTACTACTGGAAGGACACCGTCACGGGCAAATTCGGCATGTCCTTCGCCCAGAAGCGCCCGGTCACCCAGGTCGTCGGCGAGGCCATCTGGCCGACTGTCCTGCTCGTCGGCACAGGCACCATCTTCGCCACCATCATCGGCATCATCACCGGCGTCTTCGCGGGTTGGCGACGAAGCGGGGCCTTCGACGTGACGACCACCAACTTAGGCATGATCCTCTACTCGATGCCGACGTTCTGGTTCGGCCTCATCATGATCATGATCTTCTCGACCAAGTTACGCTGGTTCCCAAGCGGGAGGCTGAATGAGGCGGGGGTGAATCTGCAGGGCTGGTCGGCCTTCACGGCCGCCGTGCACCATCTGATCCTGCCGGCCTTTTGCTTCGGCATCGCCTACGTGGGCGAGTACCACCTGATCGTGCGCAGCTCCCTCACGGGTGTCATCAAGGAGGACTTTGTGCTCACGGCACGAGCCAAAGGTCTGTCCGACAGCGCCGTCCTGTGGCGCCACACCGTGCCCAACGCCATGCTGCCCTCAGTCACCCTGGTGATGATGAACATCGGCTTCGTCATGTCGGGGGCCATCCTCACTGAGACCGTCTTCAACTGGCCTGGCCTGGGGCTCTTGTCCTACACGTCGATGTTCCAGCTTGACTATCCTGTGATGCAGGCCGTGTTCCTGTTGGCCAGCGTGGCCGTGATCCTCGCCAACCTGCTGGCCGACCTCATGTACTACTACCTCGACCCCCGGGTGCACGCATGATCCCCGCGCGGCTGAAGGCCTGGATACTCGTTTGGACGCCGCTCACCTGGCTCATCCTGAGTCTGTGCACCTACCCCAAGGACCGCACGTTCTCCACGGGCGTGGGGCACGTGCTCGCCGGCTTTGCCTCGCCGACCGTGGCTCGCTATCCGGCCTGGATCATGGCGGCGGCCGGCATCATCTTCTTGGCCTACGGGGTCATCGGCTTCGTGCGCCGCAAGGCGGGGGTTGTCCTCCGATGGATGCTCGTGGCCACGGGCGTGGTCTTCCTGGCCTGGATGTTCTGGGCCGGCGATCCGTCCAGCTTCTCGCTGACTGGCCGCCATCCGGGCTGGAACTGGCTCTTCCAGCTGCTCGCCGTGGTTGCCTGCGGCGCGTGCGTGTGGACGTGGGGCAGCGCCAACCCCGATCGTGCCAGCCTGACGGTGTGGAACACGCGGCAGATCTGGAAGCTCTTCCGCAGCAACTGGCAGGGCCGGGCCGGCCTCTCTATCCTCATCGTGATCGCGGCCATGGCCTTGCTGGCTCCGTTCCTGGCCAACCACGCGATCCTCGACCCGACGGCCATCGTCGGCACCGACTTCCATGCGCCTACATCGCACTACTACATGTGGCTGGGCACCGACCAGGGCGGCCAGTCGGTGCTGGCCGAGTTCATCTGGAGTGCCCGCATCTCTCTCATCGTCGGTCTTCTGGCGACCGTCATCTCCACGGTGCTCGGCGCCGGCATCGGCATCGCCGCCGGCTACTACGGGGGCTGGTCGGGCGAGGTGTGGATGCGTCTCACCGACGTCTTCCTGGTCATCCCCTGGCTGCCGCTGGCCATGGTATTGGCAGCCATGCTGGGTCAGAACTACTGGATGATCATCCTCATCATCGGTGTCACCAGCTGGCCGGGTACGGCGCGCGTGGTGCGCTCCGACGTACTGCGTGTGCGCGAGCTCCAGTTCGTCGAGCGCGCGCGCGCCATCGGCTCCAGCAACGCGCACATCATGAACAAGCACATCCTGCCCAACGTGTTCCCGCTCATCTTCGCCAACACCATCCTGGTGGTGGCCATTGCCATCCTCTCCGAGACCGAGCTGTCGTTCCTTGGTCTCGGCGACCCGCTCAACTTCAGNNACTTCAGCTGGGGCACCATGCTGCGCAACGCGTGGTTGTACGGCGCCGCGGGCTTGCCGGCCTGGTGGTACTTGCTACCGCCGGGCATCGCCATCATTCTTATCGTGGTCGCGTTCACGTTCATGGGCACGGCTTTTGACGAGGTGCTCGACCCACGGCTGCGCAAGCGTGAGGAGGCCGGGAGTGGGGCGGCGCCCAAGGCGGCATCGCTCAACCCGGCGGCCGTTGGCGCCGGCGACGGTGTCGAGGTCTCCATGGACGCAGCCGAGGGCATCAACAGCGAAACAGAGAGAGGAGGCCAGCCATGAGCACCACCGAGGTCGTGGCCCCCGCGAAGGCGGCGACCGGCCAGCGCATCGAGCACGAGGGTCTACTGGACGTTCGTGAGCTCAAGACCTACTTCAAGTTGTCGGACGGGTGGGTGCAGGCCGTCGACGGCGTCAGCTTCGTCGTCGAGCCTGGCCAGAGCCTTGGCCTGGCCGGCGAGTCGGGCTGCGGCAAGACGACGGCCGCCCTGTCGATCCTCAAGCTGTTGCCCGAGAACGGCAAGATCGTCTCGGGCGACATCCTCTTCGACGGCCGCAACCTGGCCAAACGCACCGAGTTCGGCATGAGCAAGATCCGCTGGAAGGAGATCTCGATCATCTTCCAGGGGGCCATGAACGCTCTCAACCCGGTGCGACCCACGGGCAAGCAGATCGCCGAGCCTATCGTGTTGCACGAGGGCGTGAGCGACGCCAAGGCGATGGTGCGNNATCGGTGACGAGCCGACCACGGCGCTCGACGTGATGGTGCAGGCGCAGATCCTCGACCTCATCGCTCGTCTGCGCCGCGAGCTCGACCTCTCGTTCATCCTCATCTCGCACGACCTCTCGGTGATGGCCGAGACCTGCGACAAAGGCGTGATCATGTACGCGGGCCGCGTGGTGGAGTCGGGCGACACGGCCCACCTGTTCGAGAATCCGCAGCACCCGTACACCAAGCGCCTTATCAAGGCCTTCCCCAACATCCACGAGAAGCGCGAGATGGTCAGCTCCATCGCCGGTGACCCGCCCAACCTTCTCCAGCCACCGCCGGGCTGTCGGTTCTGCCCGCGCTGCGACGACCGGGTGGGTGTTTGCGAGACCGAGACGCCGCAACAGATCGAGATCGAGCCCGGCCACTTCGTGGCCTGCCATCTGGTGGCGTGAATGGAGAAGTCAATGGCACAAGCACCCACGAGTACGGTCGCAGTCCAGAAAGGCAAGTCGCGCGAGAGCGTCGATCCCGAGGCTCTGCGGACCGCCACCGTCACCGACGGCAACCTCTTCCAGGTCCGTGACCTGGAGGTGTTCTTCCCGGTTCGGGAGGGCTTCTTCAAGGCCATGGTCCAGACCCAGAAGAAGTATGTGCGCGCCGTCGACGGCATCAGTTTCGACGTCAAGCAGGGCGAGATCCTGGCGCTGGTAGGCGAATCGGGCTGCGGCAAGACGACCACCGGTCGCACCATGCTGCGCCTTGAAGAGGCCACCGGCGGTCAGATCTACTACAAGGGCTTGCCGCTGCGCAACTTCTCGCAGCGCGCCTTGCGCGAGTACCGCAAGAAGGCGCAGATCATCTTCCAGGACCCCTACAACTCGATCAATCCCAAGCAGACCATCTTCGACATCGTCGCTGAGCCGCTCGAGGTCAGCAAGCTTGCGCACAGCCAATACGACAAGGAGGAGCGCGTCGTCAAGGCCATCGCCGAAGCCGGTCTGCGGCCGGCGCGTGACTACCTCTATCGCTACCCGCACGAACTGTCGGGCGGCCAGCGCCAGCGGGTGTGCATCGCCGGGGCCACGGTGCTTGAGCCGGACGTGATCGTCGCCGACGAGCCTGTGGCCAGTCTGGACGTCTCCATCCGCAACGACATCCTCAAGCTCATGGTCGAGCACAAGGAAAAGCTCGGCGTGACCTACATCTTCATCACCCACGACCTCTCGCTGGCCTGGGTCATCAGCGACCGCATCGCGGTCATGTATCTGGGCCGCATCATCGAGATCGGGCAGACCGAGGAGGTCGTCTCCAACCCGCAGCATCCGTACACGAAAGCGCTGATCTCGGTCATCCCGGTGCCCGACCCGGAGGGCAAGCGCGAGCACACCATCCTCACCGGCGAGACGCCCAACGCCGTCGACATCCCGCCGGGCTGCCGGTTCCACCCGCGCTGCCCCGAGGCCATCGACGTGTGCAAAGAGATGGCGCCGGAAGACGTACATATCAGGGACGATCACTACGCTGCTTGCCTACGCCTCAACGAAGGCTAGGCGAGAGGCGTACGTAGGAGCGTGCGTGAGGCGGCGACCGGCGGCTGTGCCAGTGGTGCAGCCGCCGGTCGCCGCCTTCTTCGTGGGCCAGCGGCCGATACGTCCCTGTCCGTAGGCCGGTCGGCAGGGGACGAGTGCCCGTGTGGGGCGTGGCGCTCACCAACAGGAGGCGGAGCATGAGACGGAGCGCTACCTTCCTGGCGTTNNGCGGCATCGCCAAGCTCGCCGGCGACCGCTTCGCCGTCTGCCTCGCCGGTGGGCGGCACGGCGGGCAAGCTTACCTACCGCATAGGCATCGGCGAGGACTTCGACGGCATGAACCCGTTCGCCTCGTGGAGCACCGTCACCTGGGAGAGCTTCCGGGCGTGCTACAACTTCCTCACCTGGTACGACGACAAGTACCAAGTGGCGCCGGACTTGGCCACGAGCTGGCACGTGTCGCCGGACGGCAACACGTGGACCTTTCACATCCGCCCCAACGTGAAGTGGTCGGACGGTGTGCCGCTCACGGCCCGCGACATCGCCTTCACCTACAACTTGATCCTCACGACCCAGCACTGGTCCTACTACCAGTACTTCACCAACGTGACCAAGGTCGAGGCGACCGACGCGAACACGCTCGTCATCCACACGAGCAAGCCGAACGCCGGCATGTTGGCGCTGTACGTGCCGATCTTGCCTGAGCACATCTGGCAGGGCGTGACCGCCAAGACCATGGAGACCGTCAAGAACGTGCCCATGGTCAGCTCAGGGCCCTTCCACGTGGCGCAGGTCAAGAAGGGCAGCTTCGTGCGCCTCGAGAAGAACCTGTACTACGGGCAGGGCTTCGGCGCCGACCAGGAGCCGGCAGTTGACGAGATTCTGTTCGAGATCACCACCAACGTCGACAGCATGCTGCAGGACTACAAAGCCGGGCGCCTCGACGCCATCCTGGCGATACCGGCCAGCTATGTCTCGCGGCTCAAGAACGAGCCCGGCACGACTGCAGTGGCGACGCCGGCCATCGGGTTCAACGAGCTCGGCTTCAACTGCTACGACAGTCCCAAGTCGAAGGGCAACCCGCTCCTGCTGGATGTGCGTATCCGCCAGGCCATCAACTGGGCCATCGACAAGAACAGGATCGTGCAGTCGGCGATGGCCGGCATGGCCGACGTGGGCACGTCGCTGCTCTCGCCGGTGCAGGCATATTGGCACTGGAACGTGCCGGCGGACCAGCAGTACGGCTACGATCCCGAGAAGGCCAAGCAGATCCTCGACGACGCCGGCTACATCGACCGCGACGGCGACGGGGTGCGCGAGGACGCCAAGGGGCACAAGCTCGACTTCCGGCTGGCTTCGCTCACCGAGTATCCGGAATACGGGACGGCCTGCAAGATCATCGCTTCGTACCTCAAGGACGTGGGCATCGCGACACGCATCCAGCTGCAGACTGAGGGTTCGTTTGGTGACGCCGTGTACGACAACGCCAACATGGACCTGTANNCCCGAGTACGACAAGCTCTACAACGAGCAGGCGTCGGCCGTGGACATCCAGAACCCGACGGACATGAGCAAGCGCCAGGGGATCGTCGACCAGATGCAGGCGATCCTCTATCGCGACTCGCCCTACTCGATCCTTTGGTACAACATGAACCTGCAGGCATTCCGTACGGACAGGTGGACGGGCTACGACTACGTGCCCAAGTCGAACGGCGCCCCGTTCCAGAACTACATGCGCACTACGTACATCGACCTCAAGCCGAAGATGGGCGGCGCTGCCAGCAGCGGCGGGCCGCTCTGGTGGACGTGGGTCATCGCGGTGGTCGTGGTGCTGGCCGTGGTGGTCGTCGTCGTGGTGCTGCGCCGCCGTGCCGGCCGGGCCGAGGTCGAGTGAATCGTCCACTGCCAAATGAGGCAGCCCCGAGCGTGGTCGAGGCGGCCCTGAGCCTGTGGCCCGAGCAAGCGATCGAGGCCATGCACACCGTCTCGCTGGCACTGCTGGCGCGTGTGGGCGCCCGCGTTGAGTCGCCGGCAGCCCGCGAGCTCCTGCTCGCCGCGGGCTGCACAGTGGGACCACAAGGCCGCGTGCTGATGCCGGCAGGTGCGGTCGAACAGGCGGTGGCCGCCAACGTCCGCCGCTACACGTTGACCGCGCGTGACCCGCAGCGCTCGCTCGACCTGGACGGCGACCCGGGCCAGACGTATGTCCACAACATGGGTGGCGCCGGTGACGTGAGCGACGCGCGCAGCGGCGCATGCCGGCGGGCCACGGTGCGTGACCAAGTGCGCTTCGCGCGAGTGATGCACCACCTGACCAACCAGCACGAGATCACGCCGCTCGTGCAGCCGCAGGACGTGCCCGACCTTCTGGAGCCGCTGTACTCGTATCTCATCCTGGCGAGGGAGAGCGACAAGACCCTCGGCGGCCCGGGCATCTCGCATGCCTTCCAGGGCACGTATCTGAGGGAGATGGCACAGGTCGTCACCGGCGCCGACGGCCACGACGGCCGCTATCCGGTCGATCTGGCGTTCTCGCCCGTGAGTCCGCTCACGCTCGGCCGCGAGGTCACCGATGCCCTGATCGACGCCGTGCGTCGGGGCGGCGTGGTGATCGAGATCCTGCCGTGTCCGGCGGTGGCCACGACGAGTCCCGGCGCCATCTCGGCGGCGCTCGCGCAGCAGAACGCCGAGGTGCTCGCCGGCCTGGTGTTGGCGCAAGTCGTCTCGCCGGGCACGCCGGTCTACTACGGCCCCCGGCTCAGCGCCGTCGACCCGCGGACCGGCGTTCTCGCCTCCGGGGCACCGGAGACCGGGGTCGCCTCCGTGGCGGCGACGCTCCTGGCGCGCCGCTACGGCATGGCCTGCGACTGCTACGGCCCGGCCACCGACAGCAAGGTCGTCGACGCGCAGTTCGGCTACGAGCACGCCTTCAACGCCCTGGTCGGGCTGGCCGCTCGCCCTCGTCTGCTCTCGGGCATCGGCGACCTGCAGACCGGTGTCGCGAGCTGCCTCGAGGCCCTGGTCGTCGATGACGAGGTGCTCAACTACGCGTTCTATGCGCTCAGCCAGCGACCGTGGGACGAGGACGCCCTCGACATCGAGGCGATGGTCGAGGGCGTCTTGGGCGGGCATGGCTTCCTGGGCACCAAGCACACGCGGCGCTACATCCGCAGCGAGTTCGTGGTGCCGCAGGTGAGCTATCGTGGCGGGCTTGAGGACTGGGTGGCGTCCGGACGNNCCGAGCTCTGCCGCCTCATCGACCAAGCCGCGCGGCATGTGGGTCTGGGCGAATGGCCGGACCCGCGCCGCGTGCTGGCGGGCTGATGCGGGCAACGGGCGGCGGCGCAGAAGCTATGTCACACTGAAGGCACACACACGCGGAAGGCGGATGCAGATGGCGGTCCCGTTTCTATACGTTCAGGCCAAAGGCACCTATCGCGAGATCGGGCGCGCCGTCGGTGAGGCGGCCCGCCCGCTCATCGCTGCGGCCGTAGCCTTCTACGAGGAGCATTTCGTCGGCATGGCCGGCATCCCGTTCGACGAGGCCGAACGCCAGGCACTGGAGTATCTCCCACACGCCCGTCGCTGGCTGCCGCAGTACGTGGAAGAGCTCGAGGGCATGGCGGAGGGCGCCGATCTGCCTTTCGTGAAGCTGCTCGTGCCGAACTGCGCCGAGGAGTTCACCTGCGCCACGGACGCCGGCGACTCGCCACAGGGCGGTCCGGCCACAGGTGCAGCGCCGGCCTGCACGGCCGTCGCCGTCATGACGGCCGAACGTCATCTCGTGGGTCACAACATGGACTGGTACGTGGTCGATGTGGACAAGAACGTGCTCTTCGACATGACCACGCCCGACGGCACGCGCATGCTCACGATCGCCGGCGTGCCCTACTTGCCCATCTTGGGCATGAACTCGCACCGTGTCGGCTACGTGGGCAACTCGGTCTACTCGAACGACAATCGCGCCGGCGTGCCTAACGCGTTCGTCCGCCGCTGGGTCCTGGAGGCCGGCAGCGTCGATGAGGCGTGCGCCCGGGCGACCATGACGGCGCGCGCCCGAGGCTCCAACCACACCTTGGGCGACGCCGAGGGGCGCATCCTCAACGTGGAGACCTCTGCCGGTGCTCACGCTCTCATCGAGAGCCGCGATTGGCTGGCCCACACCAACCACTACGTCTCACCCGACATGGCCGCCTATGAGGGCTACAGCGAGCAGGAGTCTCGCACCCGGTTGGCCGTGGCCGAGTCTCTTCTTGCCGAGGGCGTGGCCCGCGGCGACGATCCCTTGGCGCTGGTCACGAGCGTGCTGCGCGACCACAGCAGCCGACCCGACAGCATCTGCGGCCACGCGGACGAGAGTCGCCCCGTGGCCGAGCGCTCCGTGACCGTGGCCAGCATGGTCTGCGACCTCGACGAGGGCCGTCTCTACGCCTGCGCCGGGACACCCTGCGACAACCCCTACCAGGTGTTCGAGCTGTAGGCGTGGCGATGGAGGAGCAGATCACCGCCGCCGCTCCGCTGCCCTACCTGCGCGTCTCGGGCAGCTACCGCGAGATAGGTCGCCAGGTGGGCGAGGAGATGCGCGAGAGCATCGTCGCGGCCATCGCGTTCTACGCCGAGCACTTCGTGGCGTGGTCGGGTGTGGCGTTCGCGGAGGCCGAACTGCTGACGGCGCCGCGTCTGGAGGCCGCTCGCAGGCACCTGCCGCAGTGCGTCGAGGAGCTTGCGGGCATGGCGGAAGGAGCCGGCGTCGAGCTGGCGGAGCTGCTCGTGCTCAACTGCGGCGAGGAGCTGTGGGTCGGCGAGTCGTGCACGTCGGTGGCCGTGGCCAACGGCACCGACACCGTCCTGGGCCACAACGAGGATTGGATCGCCGCCGATCTCGACAAGAACGTGGTGCTCGACATCGCGGCATCCGGCGGAGCCCGCGTGCTGGCCGTCACGTCGGTGCCCTATCTGCCCGTGAACGGCATCAACTCCTTCGGCGTCGCCTGTGCCCAGAACTCGCTGTCGGCCACCGATGAGCGTATCGGCGTCCCGAATGTGTTCGTCTGCCGCTGGGCGCTGGAGGCGGGCACCCTCGAAGAGGCACGTGCCCGCCTTTGCCTGCCGGCGCGGGGCATCGGCTCGAGCGGCTTGTTGGCTGACGCCGGCGGCCGTTTGTGGAGCGTCGAGACCTCCGGCACTGCCGACGCCTTGACGGTCGGCGACGCCTGGCTGGCGCGCACCAATCACTTCGTCGCGCCGCAGATGCGCGTCTGGGAGAAGCAGGTGAGCGCCGGCAGCCAGGCCCGGCTGGCGCGTGCCGAGCAGCTGGCAGCCGCGGGCGTCGCCTCCGCTGTGGAGCCGCTCGGCCTCGCCGGCGCCGTCCTTAGCGACCATGCGCCCGAGGGCGTCTCCATCTGCGGCCACGCAGACACCAGCCTGCCGGTCATGGAGCGCGACATGACTGTGGCAAGCATGCTGTTCGACGTCACGGCCGGCCGGCTGCACGCGGCGGCAGGGCCTGCGTGTGCGGCCTCCTATCAGACGTTCGCGCTCTGACGGTGCGCGAGAGGTGAGACCAGGGTGACCGGCGGCGAGCTCGACATAGTCCTTTCCGGCGGGCGCGTCGTTGACGGCTGCGGCGACCCATGGTTCTGTGCGGATGTCGGCGTGCGCGGCAGCACCATCGCCGCGATCGCGCCTCCCGCTACGCTGACGGGGCGGCGCGTCATCGACGCCGGCGGGCTCTACGTGACGCCCGGCTTCGTGGATCCGCACACCCACTCGGACGTCTCCATCATCCAGTACCCGCAGGCCGACTCCGTCGTCCGTCAGGGCGTGACCACTCACGTCACCGGCAACTGCGGCATATCGGCGGCGCCGGTCGAGGCGGCTCACCGCGACGACCTGCTGCAAGACTTTGCGCACTACTGGGACGTCACCGGCGTCGCCTGGGAGTGGCGCAGCTTCGCTCAGTACCTGCGGGCCATCGAGCGGGCCGGCACGGCCATCAACATCGTGCCGCTTGTCGGTCACGGCGCCCTGCGCCTGGCGGCGATGGGCTTCGCGGCGCGCGAGCCCTCCGCCGCCGAGATGGCCAAGATGGTGCGCCTGCTGGACAAGAGTATGGCGGCCGGCGCCCACGGCATGTCGACTGGGCTCGTCTACCCACCGGGCTGCTACGCTTCGACGGCCGAGATCGTCGAGCTGGCCAGGGTCGTGGCGCGCTACCACGGCATCTACACATCGCACATCCGCGGCGAGCGCGAGACCATCTGCGCGGCCGTCGCCGAAGCGATCGAGGTGGGCCGCGCCGCGGGCGTGCCGGTACAGGTGTCGCACAATGCGCCCAAGTACGGCGCCACCGTCGACGCCTCGGTGACCCTGGCGATGGTCGAGGAAGCCCGCACGCGCGGCCTCGATGTGACCGTGGACAACGACGTGCACACCGACTTGGCGCCGCGCTTATCGCGCGCGCTGCCTCAGCCGGTGCTGGCGCTCGACCACGAGGCGCTCATGACGCTGCTGCGCAACGCAGGCGAGCGCCCCAGTCTGCGGCGCGCCGTCGAGGAGGATGTGCTGCCCGGTCCCGGCTACACCGGGNNCGGAACTGCGCGGCCGCTCCGTGGCCGACATCGCCGCGCAGCGCGGCAGCGACGGCTTCGACACCTTCCTCGACCTGATCGTCGAGGAGGACGACCAGGTGGTGGGCATCTTCGACTACATCGAGGAGTCGAACATCCGCCGGCTGCTCCAGCATCCGTTGGTGATGATCGCCTCCGACGGGCTCGTGATGCCGCCTGCCGGCGAGCTCGACGATCCCGCCTCGTACTGGCCCTGCAGCTACGGCGAATACCCGGGCGTGCTGGAGCGCTACGTGCACGACCAGCCGGTACTTACGATCGAGGAGGCGATCCGCAAGATGACGTCCTTCCCGGCGCAGCGCTTCGGCCTGCACGACCGTGGCGTGCTGCGTCCGGGCCTGCGCGCCGACATAACCGTCTTCGACCTCGAACGAGTGCGCGACCGGGCCACCAACCTGTTCCCGCACAGCTTCCCCTTCGTCAACATCCCCCACGCCTACCCTGAGGGCATCGACTACGTGCTGGTCAACGGCACGCCGGTGATCGATGGCGGTGAGCACACCGGCGCTCTGCCGGGGCGCGTGCTCAAGCATCCGCGCGCCTAGGCGGCGCGGCTACCACGCCAGCCGAAGTTTGCCGAAGAATCGGGCCTGTGCGTACGCCACGTGGCCTGCGACAATGGGCTGTGTGCAGAGAGCTGGTCGCACTACCGGGGAGGAGACCATGGGGACTGACGCTCGATCGATCAATCGCATGTGGCCGGTGGTCGCGCTGCTCGCGCTGGTGGCGCTCGGCGGGCTGGCGTATGGGCTCAGAGGAGCACTGGCGAGCAGCGCGTCGCCGAGCGCGACCGCCGGCAAGATCGTCCTGCATGTCGGCTGGACCCAGGACCCGGAGAACCTGAACCCGTTCGTGGGCTACGCCAACGCCGACTACGAGATCTGGCACCTCAACTACGACATGCTGGTGGGCTACGACACCGACTTCAACCCCAAGCCGGAGCTCGCGGCGGCCGACGAGAAGCTCAACGACTGGAAGCACAACGCGGATGGCACCTGGTCGTGGACAGTAAGGCTGCGCAAAGACGTGCAGTGGCAGGACGGCAAGCCCTTCAGTGCCCGGGACGTGGCGTGGACCTACAACTACATCATCGACAACCAGATGGGCAACATGCTCAGCTACGTGAAGGGCATCAAGCACGTCAAGGTGGTCGACCCGTACACGGTCGAGTTCATTTGCGACAAGTACAAGGCGAACATCGGTCGCCTCTGGATCCCCATCCTGCGTGCGGACCAGTTCGCCGGCCAGAACCCGAAGAACGCCGACGCCTTCAACATGAAGATGCCCATCATCGGCACGGGACCCTTCCAGACCGTTGCCTGGCAGCCGGGCAAGTTCACCACGATGGAGGCCAACCCCAACTACTGGCGCGGCAAGCCCAAGGTGGACGAGATCATCTTTGCCACCTACCAGAACGCCGACACGATGGTCTCGGACCTGAAGGCCGGCAAGCTGCAGGTGATCGACAGCCCGCCTACGGCCACCTTCAACGCCCTCAAGCACAACAGCGAGGGCTGGACGGCGGTGGCGTGGTACTTCCGCACCTGGGACTACCTGTCGTTCAACTGCTGGAACGGTCCCGCCTCCAAGGGCAACCCGGCGCTCAGAGACGTCAAGTTCAGGCAGGCGCTCAACTGGGCCATAGACAAGCCGCTCATCTGTCAGCAGACGTACTCCGGACTCGCTGTGCCGGGGTCGACCATCATGCCCCCCGGCATCTGGCAGCCGCCGCTCGACTACCACTACACACCGGCGCCCGACATCGCCTACGGCTTCGACATCGCCAAGGCCAACCAGCTGCTCGACGCGGCGGGCTACCGCGACACTAACGGCGACGGCGTGCGCGAAGGCAAAGACGGCAAGCCCATCTCGCTGCGTCTGTGGGCCCGCCAGGCCAACCAGGCGACGGTCACGACGGCCAAGCTCCTCTCGGCGGAGTTCAAGAAGATCGGCATCAAGACCGTCATCAGCATCATGAGCGACGGCGCCATGAACAACGCCGAGTTCTCGGTCGTCGGGGGCGGCAGCAACTTCTCGTTCAAGACCTACTCTCCCGACTACGACATGTACATCTGGGACTACAGCGGCTACAACGACCCCGGCGACACCTTGTCGTCGTTCACGACGCCGCAGATCTACTGGGGCTACAACGACTGCAACTGGTCCAACAAGCAGTACGACGCACTGTGGGCCGAGCAGAACGTGGAGCGTGATCCGCAGACGCGCGTGGGCATGATCCGCGACATGCAGAAGCTCTTCTACACCGAGACGCCGCAGGTGTGTCTCGACTACCCCGAGGACCTGCAGATCTACGACAGCCGCCACTGGACAGGCTGGGTCCCGGTCCTCAACGGCAAGGGCGGTGTGATCCTCAATAGCGAGAACATCGACACCTACCTCTCCGTGCATCCGGTCGCCGGCAGTCAAAGCTCGTCCGGCGGCTCGTCGGCCGTGTGGATCGTGGTCGGCGCGATCGCTGCGCTGGTCGTGATCGGCCTCGGTGCCTGGCTGTACAAGCGCCGCGGCCGCGCCCTCGAAGAGTAACGCTCCGGCCACACGGCGCACGACCATCCTGAGGGGGTGGCGGGGNNTCCCCCCCCCACCCCCTCTCTTCCGCATTGGACAATCCGCTCAGTCGCTCCTGCGCGGCCGCCTTCGCGTCGCCGCGGCAGCGCGGGCACGTTCCCGTGAGCCGCTGGTGCTCAGCGAAGGCAGCCTGCCCGCATGGACAAGCGCACGCCGCCGGCGTCTGCGGACAATCTCGCCTTGCACTTGGACATCTAGTAGAGTAGCCATGCCGCGCGCAGATGCGCCGGCCACTGAGACC
>PMKX01000087.1 GCA_003158705.1 Actinomycetota bacterium | reverse complement strand
GAGGCTGGGATCGTCGATCAGGGGGCGCAGAGCGTTGTCGTAGGGGATGCCGTCTTGGTCGACTTCTTCCTCGTCGGCGACCACGTACTTCACGAGGCCGGTGAGGCCTATGTCGTAGACCGCATCGATGTCGGCCATGTTGCAGCAGTCGAAGGTAAGGACGTCGATCGGTACAGCGACCCTGGCGATGGCCGTGCGCAGCTTGAGGATCGTGAGGTAGTGGTCGGTGCCGGCGTCATAAGAGCAGTAGCGCCAGCCGTAGCCGTGATCGCAACTGTCGACAGCCAGATGCTGGGAGGGGAAACGGGTGTGGATCTGCCTGAGGAACCAGGCGAAGGTCTTGGCTGAGCCGAAGTCCTTGTCGGGCCAGGAGGCTATTACCTGGACGTCGTGACCCGAGATCTTGATGAGCTTCACGCCCTTCCTCGGGAGGCGGTACTTGATCATGACCACGACATTCACGTCCGGGCTGGCCGGCAGCGCCTCGAGCACCGGCAGCGTGAACTCCTTCCACGTGTAGGCCAAGCTGTTGTCGCAGTTGTCGTAGATGGCGTACGTCCACGCCGCTTTGGCGTGAGCGCCCGGAGCCGCAGGAGCGGCGCTGGGCGAGGCGGCCAAGCCGCCACCGCTGGCCAAGGCGAACCATACGAGAACGAGAGCGCACACAGAGACGAAGACAACAAGACGTTTCAACTGGTCCTCCTTGACGTGCCCTTCGATGAGGCTCGACCTGCGCACGTCTCCGGCCCGGGTTGTCAGGAAGGACGGTGTGACGCTGCATGCCGTGCATACTCGGCTGCTCGCACGCTGTCAAGCTCCGCCGCTCGCCAGACTCTGCTCGCTGGCCCACTTCGGCCCACGTGCGCTCGCCCCGGCACCCGCCGGCGCACTATCATGTACGGACACACCCGCATGCGGGCACGTGACGCTGCGCCCGGTAGTGCCGGACGCGGCAGGCCGTGGCCCGCCGAACCCCGAGAAGGGAGCACTACTTATGCGAGTACTGGTCGTTGGCACCGGAGGCGTGGGCGAGTCGATGGCGATCCTGGCTGAGCGCCGCGACCCGGAGGGCAAGATCTTCGAGAAGATGGTGCTCGCCGATTACGACCTGGAGCGGGCCCAGCGCGTCTCGCGCAAGCTCGGCGAGCAGCGCTTCCCAGCCGCGCAGGTCGCCGCCTTTGATGTGGACGCCGTCGCCGCGCTGGCCACCGGCAACGCCGTGGACGTCATCTGCAACTTCCTGCCCATGACTGCCAATGCCGCGTTGATAGATGCGGCCCTCAAGGCCGGCGTCCACTACCTCGACACGGCCATCTTCGAAGACCCCACGCCGGCGTCCACTGGCCACCGGCGGGAGTTCTGGGACTCGCCGCAGTTCGACTATCATGACCGCTTCGTCGCTGCCGGCAAGCTCGGCCTCACGGGCAACGGCGTCGAGCCCGGCATGGCCGACTACTACGCCCGCTATGCCGCCGACCACTTCTTTGACGAGATCGACGAGATCGGCATCCGCGACGGTGCCAATCTCGAGATCCCCGGCTTCAAGGGCATGGCCTTCGGCTTCTCGGTCTGGGCGACGATCGACGAGTGCACGTCCGACGGCATCGTCTGGGAGGCCGACAAAGGCTGGTACTCGGTCGACGCGTTCAGCGACATGGAGCCCTTCTTCCTGCCCGACGGGATCGGTGTGCAGCAAGTCGGTCACGTAGCCCACGACGAGGTCGTCCACATCGGCCGCTGCGCGCACTTGCTCAAGGGCGTCAAGAAGGCGACCTTCAAGTACGGCCTCGGCGACGAGTTCATGCACGGCGTCGACGTGCTCAAGAGCCTCAACCTGCACAGCGACGAGCCGGTGCGGGTCAAAGGCGCCGAGGTGGCGCCGCTCGACCTGGTCGTGGCCGCCGCTCCGGACCCGGCCGAGACCGGCAAGGCCTTCGTCGGCAAGACGTCGGCCGGCACCTGGGTGAAGGGTCGCCGCGACGGCATGGAGCGTGAGATCTACCTCTACCAGGTCGCCGACAACCAGGAGACGATGGCCAAGTACGGCACGCAGGCCGTGGTCTGCCAGACGGCCTTCACGCCGCCCATCGTGCTCGAGCTGCTGGCGACCGGCAAGCTGGCCGGCTACCGCGGCAACCCGGAGAACGGTATGCGCTCGCCGGAGGAGTTCTGCGCCGACCCCTATGTGATGCTCATGGACACGTACGGGTTCCCCGGCGGCATGCTCGAGATGGAGTCGGAGTACAGTCGGGCGCAGGCGCTTGCGGCGCTCACCGCGCCGGCGCGCGAGTCTGTGGGGAGCTGAGGCGAGGCGGCGGGCGCCGCAACGGCGTGGGCGGCCGCACGGCCGGGAATGTTTGGCCGGTCAGATCCGCACAAAGGAGGGTCGTCATGCCTCTCGAGAAGAAGAACTTCGCTTCGCCGGACGAGGTCCGGCCCATGGCCGGCAAGGGTCAGATAGAGATCGTGAAGCTCGGCGACGGCGTCGTCGGCAAAGCCACCTTCGAGCCTGGCTGGCGCTGGTCCACGCACGTGAAGCCGATCGCCGGCACCGAGTCGTGCCAGGCCACCCATCTCGGCTATGTCATCTCCGGCCATCAGAAGGTCGCTCTGGACAACGGCTCCGAGCTCGAGCTCGGCCCCGGTGATGTGTTTGCGATCCCTCCCGGCCACGACGGCTGGGTGGTTGGCNNCTCGTCACATACGGTGGACGAGGGCCGGCTGGCTGCTGCTCGGTCTGCTCGTGGTGTTGCCCGTGGCCAGCTGCGGGAAGGCTGCCTCAAGTCCCTCCGCGAGCTCGGGTGCTTCGTCACCGGCCGTGGTCGAAAGCTCGGCGTCACCCACTGGGCAGCCGCCGCGGCTGGCGCACGTCTTCCTGATCCTGGAAGAGAACAAGGACTACGCGCAGATCGTCGGCAGTCAGGTGGCGCCNNAACTACATCGCGCTCACCAGTGGTTCTAACTACGGCATCACCGGCGACGTGCCGGCCGTCGGCAACGAGCTCGCGGTGACCAATATCGCCGACCTCATCGAGGCTAGCGGACGGACCTGGAGGGAATACGCCGAGAGCCTGCCCTCCGCCGGCTTCGCCGTCGACACAGCCGAATATGCGGTCAGGCACAACCCCTTCGTCTACTACAAGGACATCGCCGGCAACGCGCAGAGGGAGCGCACTCACATCGTGCCGCTGGCACGGCTGGCTACCGACCTAAGCTCGGCACAAACGACGCCCGACTATGCCTTCATCACGCCCAACGTGCTGGACGACATGCACAGCGGCACCGACCCCGTGGCCGCCGGCGACCGCTGGCTGGCGCGCACGGTGCCGCTCATCTTGGGGTCGCCGGCGTTCAAGACGAGCACGTCGCTCTTGATCGTGACCTGGGATGAAGACCTGGGGGCGCCGGGTAATCACATCCCCACGATCCTTTGCGGCAACGCCGTGAAGCCTGGCTATCGCTCGGGCCGCCGCTACGATCACTACTCGTTGCTGCACACCATAGAGGCGGCGTGGCAGCTGGCACCGATGACGGCCAACGACGCCCACGCTCCGACCATGAACGAGTTCTTCAAGTAGGGCTGGGCGCGCCGACGCGGTGCGCTGCGCGCCACTCGCCGGTCACGGGGACCTGCGATATGCTGCCGCGGACGTGACCACGTTCGCCCACTCCGTCTCACTGAGGCTAGAGCAATAGGCGCCGACCGTCTGGCAGGACCTCGCGCTCGCCGGCTACCACCCACCGACGCTCATGCCGTGCCGACTCGGGCATCTCGATGAGCTCTTCTTAATGAAGCCTTAACACCAGCTCAATGACATGTTCGTCGTGCGAGAGTAGATGTGCGCCATACGACAGTGAAGAGACTCGCAGCTTCCTGTGAGCTGAGGACGTGCTGACCGGTTGCGTCTGACAAGAGGGGGGACCATGTCGCTGTTTCGCTATCGCTTCCGCACTCGTTCCGTCTGGCCTCTGCTGGGACTGTCGCTCGCCACCTGCGTGCTGCTCTTCCTCTGTGTACCCGCGCTGGCGTTCGCTTCGCCGCGTCTGCCGACGCAGCAAGCCAAGCTGACCGCCTCCGACGCGGCGGTCTACAACCAGCTCGGCTACTCGGTGGCCCTTGATGGCGACACGGCTGTGGTCGGCGACCCCTACGAGACCGTCAATAGCCAGAGCCACGCCGGGGCAGTCTACGTCTACACTTGGTCGGGGACGAGCTGGGCGCAGCAGGCCGAGCTGACTGCCTCCGACCTGGCGGCCGGCGACTGGTTCGGCGCCTCGGTGGCGATCTCCGGCGACACGGCTGTGGTCGGCGCCCTCTTCAAGAGCGTCGGCGGCCAAGGCAGCGCCGGCGCTGCCTACGTCTTCACGCGCTCGGGGACAAGCTGGTCGCAGCAGACCAAGCTGAGCGACCCCGACGCGACGTACGAAGACGACTTCGGCACCTCGGTGGCCCTTGACGGCAACACGGCGTTGATCGGTGCTCCCGGCGCGACCGTCGGCGCCGTCGGCGACGCCGGCGCCGCCTACGTGTACGCGCGCTCGGGGACGAGCTGGTCGCAGCCGACCGAGCTGACCAACTCTGATGCGGCGGACGGCGACGAGTTCGGCTACTCGGTGGCGCTCGACGGCGACACGGCGCTGGTCGGCGCCTACGATGCGACCGTCAACAGCCTGGAAGACGCTGGCGCCGCCTACGTCTTCACCGGCGCGGGGACCAGCTGGTCTGAGCAGACCGAGCTGACCGCCTCCGATCCGGCAGGCAACGACGAGTTCGGCATGTCTGTGGCGCTCCACGGCAGCACCGCGCTGATCGGCGCCCCTGACGAGACCGTCGGCGGCTACGAAGACGCCGGCGCCGGCTACGTCTTCACGGGCGCAGCGGCAAGCTGGCTGCAGCAGGCCAAACTGACCGCCTCCGACCCGGCGCACGATGACGACTTCGGCTACTCTGTGGCGGTCTCCGGCGACACGGCTGTGGTCGGCGCCCCCTACAAGACGGTCGCCAGTGCGATCGAGGCGGGGGCTGCCTATGTCTTCACGCGTGCGCAAGCGACCTGGTCGCAAGAGACCAAGCTGAGCGACCCCGAGGCGGCGGACGGCGACGAGTTCGGCACCTCGGTGGCGCGCTCCGGCGACAGGGCGCTGATCGGCGCCTACGGCACGACCATCCAAGTCGGCGCCGACTCCCTGAGCGGGGCGGGCGCCGCCTATGTGTATGTGGTCTATGGTGACGACACGCTGCGCGACCTGACGGTCTCATCGGGCGCGCTGACCCCGAGTTTCGCAACGGCTCACCTGAGCTACGCAGACACCGTGGCT
Organism: Actinomycetota bacterium; assembly: GCA_003158705.1. GTDB lineage: Bacteria > Actinomycetota > Thermoleophilia > UBA2241 > UBA2241 > FEN-672. The sequence continues at coordinate 293 of PMKX01000087.1, read as the reverse complement.
CACAGCGTGACCGCCATCACCGTCACGCCGACACTCAACGACGCCGGCTCCAGCTACGCCCTCAAGGTGGGCGGCGACACGGTCACTGACCCGATCGCCCTGAACGTGGGCGTCAACGTCATCGACGTCGTGGTCACCGCCCAGAACCTCGCCAGCGAGACCTACGTTCTCACGGTGACCAGGCTTTCCAACGACGACACCCTGAGCAACCTGACGGTCTCGGCCGGCACCCTGAGCCCGCCCTTCGCAGCCGCCACCCTGGGCTACACCGACGACGTGGCCAACAGCGTGAG
>PMKX01000082.1 GCA_003158705.1 Actinomycetota bacterium | reverse complement strand
CGAGGACGTCACCTCGGGGCGCACGCAGGTGTTGCGGCCTGACCTCGTCGTGCTCAGCACGGGGATGGTGCCGGCCATCGACACGGCGCACATGGCCGAAGTGCTCAACGTCGACCGCGACGAAGACGGCTTCATCGAGATCCTCGACCGCAAGAACCGCGCCACCGAGACCAGCCGCGAGGGCGTCTTCATCTGCGGCTCGGCGGCCGGCCCCAAAGCGCTCGTGGAGTGCAACACGGAAGCCTCGGCCGTAGCCAGCGAGATCCACAACTTCCTCAGCTCGGCCGGCCGCCGCGGCGCCGCCGCATCCACGGTGGACGCCGCCAAGTGCGTCGGCTGCGACGTCTGCTTCTCTCTCTGTCCCTTCAATGCGATCACCCTTGCCGAGCGCCCGGCCGACGCACCGCGTCCGGCCGAGGTGAAGGACGATGGCAAGCTGGCCGTCATCGACGCGGAGACCTGCCACGCATGTGGCATCTGCGCCGCCAACTGCACCGAGATGGCGATCACTCACAATCTCGGCGACGAGGCCATCCGCGGCCGCCTGCAGCTCATGACACACGGCCTGGAGCGGCCGGTCGTCGGCTTCTACTGCCGTGAGTGCGCCGGTGCCGCCATCAGCCTCGGCGGCATGCACCGTGACGGCTATCCGGCGAGCGTGCGGCTCGTCGAGCTGCCTTGTCTGGGCCGCGTGAGCGCGCTGCACATTGTCGAAGCGGCACAACTGGGCGCAGCCGGGGTGTTCCTGGCCGGCTGCGCCGAGGGCCGCTGCCAGTACCGCACCGGCGACACGAGCGCTGCCGAGCAGGCCCGTGTAGCTGCCGAGCTGCTGGAGTCGGCCGGCATGAACGTGCCGATCGAGCTCTGGCATCTGTGTGCCGTGGACCGCTACGGCGTGGGCCGCCGCATCCGTCAGTTCGCCGCCCGCCTGGAGGCCGGCGACGAGACGCTGCCGCCGGTTGCGGTGGTCGCCGGGGTCGCCGGCTGCGAGGGAGGCGTGACCAGTGCCTGCTGTGTCTGAGAACACCGTGCGCGCCTCACTAGAGCGTCTGGCCGGCGACTGCCTCCAGTGCTACCAGTGCGGGCAGTGCACGGCTGCTTGCCCCAGCGGCTGGGACTTCGACGAGGGGCCGCGCCGCGTGGTTCGACTCGTTCTGGCCGGCGACGCGGCCGAGCTGATGGACAACGAAGATGTGTGGCGCTGCAACGAGTGCGGCAACTGCACGGCGGCCTGCCCGATGGAAGTGGACACCCGGGCCGTCATGACGACCGTCCGCGAGCTGCAGCGCGAGCACGGCGGCGCGAGCTGCCCGGAGCGGCGCGCCGTGGACGTGGCCCACCGACAGCTCGGACGGCGAGCACGCATCGACAACATCGCGTTCGGCGCCGCCATGGTCTCCCGCGGCGCCGTGCCCAGAGACCTCGTCGGCTCGGCGGTGCAAGGCGCCACGTCGGCCCGCAGCCTGCTGGCCAGAGTTCGCGCGCAGGTCGTGGAGATGACCGGCGCCGACAGGCGCTGGCCGCAGCTGACGCAGGAGGACGGGCGGCCGGCGGGCGTCGCCGGGCCGGCCGGCTTGACCACAGACGAACAGACCGAGGCGCAGCCCTTCTTCGCCGGCTGCGCCCTGCCCCAGGATCTTGAAGCCTACCGGCTCACCCACAAGGTGGCCGCCGATCTCGGCCTGGCGCTCGCCGAACAGGCAAGCGCCGGCTGCTGCGGCCACCCGGCGCGGGGCACCCGGCCGGCGACCTACAAGGCCGACGGCGCCGCTCTCACGGTGTGCCCTGCCTGCGACGCCGGCCTGCGTGAGGTCGGCCAGCAGACGCGGCCGCTCTGGGACGCACTCACCGAGAAAGCGCGCCGCGACGGCGCCTCCCTCGCGGCCGCCGCTCCGGCCCTTGTGCCGTACGTCGGCTGCCTCGGCGAGCGCGGCGCGGCGCTGACGGCGCTCGCCGACGCCGCCGAGTTGGCGGGCGTCGAGGTGCGCCGCTCGTATCCGTCGCTGCACGCCTCGTGCTGCGGCGCCCTCGGCGGCATGTTCCGCGGCCAGACGACCGGCACGCGGCGGCTGCTGGACTTCGCCGCCGCCGCCCAAGCGCCGATCGTCACCACCTGCCTGCTCTGCCGCGACAACCTGCGCTCTGGCGCCCGCCTCAGCCGGCTGCCGGTGAGCGTCTACTACTGGCCCGAGTTCTTCTCGGCGGCCAAACCGGCAGCCCCAAGCCCGTCGCCCGACCCGAGGAAGGCTCGCCCGGCCGGAGCCGCCTCGGTGGCAGCCGGACCGGTCACCGCCGTCGCCACATCCGCTCCCGTCTCAAAGGACGATACTCATGAGTGAGACCCACACGCCGCGCGGCCGGAAGATCCCAGTGACTGCGAAGCAGGCGGCCGGAGCCGAATCCCCGCCGGCCGCCTCCGAGCCCACTTCCGTTGCCGCCGAACCGACGTTGACCGAGCCGACCGTGAACCCGTACGCCGTCATCGCCGACACCGAGTTCGAGCCGCGCCCCGAGGGTCGGCAGGACCTGGTCGACCGCATCCTCAACGACCCTCGCATGCACGACCACAAAGAGGGCTTCCTGAGCTGCATCCAGTGCGGCGTCTGCACCTCCGGCTGTCCGGCCGCCCGCTTCACCGAGTACGTGCCGCGCGAGGTCGCCCGCCGAGCGCTCGACGGCGACGAGACCCTGCTCACCGACGACACCATCTGGTACTGCTTCTACTGCTACACCNNGGTGGAGAGCGGCTACGGCATCAAGCACGTCAGCATGTTCGCCGCCTGGGGCGAAGGCTTCTTCGATAAGGGCATGGGCGGCACGCCACACGTGTTCTTCTCGGCCATCGCCGACGCCTGGGGCCCCAAGTGGAAAGAGTTCATCGCCAACCGAGACGCCATGCGCGAGGAGATGGGACTCGGCGGCATGTATCCGAGCGAGGACGCCGTGCGCGAAGTGCGCGTGATCATGACCGAGACCGGCTTCAAGCACCGCCTGGAGAGCCTCGGCGCCTGGGGCGGCAAGCGCAAGGACGACGAAGACTGAAATACGCCGGGCGGCCGGGCGGCTGTCGTCGCCGGCCGCCTGAGATTCCATGCGCGCGCGCCCGTCAGTTTCTCACCGCACTGCCGGCATGCGCAGCCCCGCCGACGCGCTCTGACCGGCTTCTGCAGACTGCACATCCCCGGCCCGCCCGGCACGAGCGCGCCAGGCGGTCGGAGTCTTACGCAGACCCTCCTCAGCGTGCTTTACTGCATCCACAGACTGCAGAATCCTTGTTCGGCGCAACAGCGAACCGCAGGAAGGGAAGGTTCAATGCGTGTCACGCGCTTGATTGCACTCCTCATGGTCGGAGTCGGAGTGTTATGCATGCTCATGACGGCTGCATGCGGCGGCGCGGCCCTCCCCTCAGGTATCGACGGGCAGGTGCTCTGTAACGGTGGTACCGCCCCTGGAGACTGGCCGCTTGCCAATGTGAAGGTGGAGGTCCATGCGGGGAGCCTGAGCGCGCCCATGACGGCCATGGTCAAGGCAGACGCGAAGGGTCGCTTCCGCATCGCCTTGAAGCCAGGTCGCTACGTGCTGATCATGCACAAGTACGACGACCACTATCGTGGGTCGACATCGGTGGTCGTCACCAATGGCGTCTTCTCCAGCGTGCGCGTCATGAACGGCGTGAAGTAGGCGTGAGCCTGACCGGTCGAACAGCCGGCGAGAGTGCGCCGAACAAGTGCCTCAACCTGACACCCNNACGTTGGGCAGACGCAAGTGCCCTCGAGAACACGCAATGGGAGACGCGTTGAAGGTCGCGCTCTACTACTTCACGGGGACCGGCAACTGTCTGGCTGTGGCCCGGATGGTTTCCGCACGGTTCGGATGCCGACCGGTCTCGATCGCGGACGTTGCCGACGGATCCCCTGTTCGAACCGATGCGGACACCGTTGGCATCGTGTTTCCTGCGTACCTTGAACCGCGCCGGGTATTGTGGAGGCTCCGAGATTCCAGGAGGAGCCGATGCCCCGAGGAACGCCGTACCCACCAGAGCTTCGTGAGCAAGCCGTGCGCATGGTCGCCGAGATCGGTGAGGCAGGCGCGGTCCGCCGCGTGGCGGAGAAGCTGGGCGTCAGCCCAGATGCCGTCCGTTACTGGATCAAGAACGCACCGGCGGAACTCGGTGGCAAGAGCGGCTTAACGAGCGAGCAGCTCGGGGAACTCAAAGCGCTTCGCAAGGAGAACGCCGAGCTGCGGCGGGCCAACGAGATCCTCAAGGCGGCGAGCGCCTATTTCGCGCGGGAGCTCGACCGTCCCCGCACGAGATGACCGGCTTCATCGAGTCCCACCGCGGTCGTTTCGGGGTCGAGCCCATCTGTCGGGTCATGCAGTTCAACCCCTCCACCTACTGGACGGCGCAGCACCGAGCGCCCTCGGAGCGCTCGCTCCGCGACGAGTCCCTCAAGCCCGAGATCAGACGTGTGCACAAGGAGAACTACGGCGTCTACGGCGCCCACAAGCTCTGGAAGCAGCTCAACCGCGAGGGGATCCATGTGGCTCGCTGTACCGTCGCGCGCCTGATGCGCGAGCTGGGCCTGCGCGGCGTGCGTCGCGGCAAGGCGGTCAGGACGACCGTGCCGGATGCGGGCGCCCCACGACCGGCCGACCTTGTCTCTCGCCAGTTTGTCGCCACCCGCCCCAACCAGCTCTGGGTCGCCGATCTTTCCTACGTTCGAACCTGGGCCGGCTTCTGCTACGCGGCCTTCGTGATCGACGTCTTCTCCCGGCTGATCGTCGGCTGGTCATTGGGAACGACGCTGCGCACCGAGATGCCCCTGGAGGCGCTGGAGATGGCGCTCTGGCGGCGTGGACGCTGCCTGGAGGGTCTCGTGCACCACAGCGATCGAGGTTGCCAGTACACCTCGATCCGCTACACCGAACGCCTGGCAGAGGCCGGCATCGCGCCCTCGGTGGGCTCCGCTGGCGATGCCTATGACAACGCCCTGGCCGAGTCGACAATCGGCCTCTACAAGACGGAGCTGATCGCCCGCCAGGGCCCCTGGCGCACGCCCGAGCAGGTCGAGGTCGCCACCCTTGAGTACATCGACTGGTGGAACAACCGGCGTCTGCACACCGAGATCGGCGACATCCCACCGGCAGAGAAGGAGGCCATGTACTACGCTGAACGAGAGCTCAACAAGCAGGAACTGTCCGTAAGCTGAAGCCTCTACCAAACCCGGCGCGGTTCACCTGTCGGCTCTTCACGGCGTTCCGCTGATTGTCGAACGCTTCGTGTCGAAGCTTGAAGACATCGAGTCAAAGCGCCTGTTCGCCATCTGCACTTGCGGCGGATATGAGATATTCAACGCCGTTCCCGCCTTGAGAGCCCTCGCCAGAGTCGTCAGACAGGCTGGTTCCGGGCTCGCGGCGGAGTACACGGTGAGGCTCCCAATGAACAACCTCGACTACGGACACATCCCCGTGCCCATCGAAATCGATTCAGCGATCATCATCAGCAGGGCAGAGGCCCAAGTCGGCGACATCTGCGACCGCATCGCCGACGGCCGCAATGGCAGGCACCACACGCTCGGGAGGCTCGTCACCGGCGTGATGGCTCCCGCGTATTCCGCGATGGCGAAGTCGACCGTGCAGTCGCTCAAGGGGCTGGCAGGTGAGCCGGCGGACTCGGGCTTGGGATTCCGAGAGCTGCTGCCTCTGACCGACCGCAGCATCCAAGTCGATGCAAACTGCACGGGATGTGGCGTCTGCAGGCAGGTCTGCCCGGTCGGCAACATCGAGCTCGTCGATGGGAGCCCGCTTTGGCTGCATCACTGCGAGATGTGTTGCGCTTGTGACGAGTGGTGCCCGAGTGGCGCCGTCCACCACTGGCAGAGGTCGAGTGGAGCGAAGTACCACCACCCATCCGTCACAGCCAAGGACCTTCGTGGGGGCCCAAGCTCTCACGGCGCTGCCCAACAAGCGCAGCGAGCTGAACGCCAAAAGGTAGACTGACCTGAGAGGGCGTTCGCGCCTGCTCATGCGCGTCGCGTTGGACAGACAAAGGGTCGGGTGACTGGTGGAGCGGGCGAGAGTGCCTGAGACGGACTCGGGCATACAGGGTCGGATCCTGGTCGCTGAGTACGACCGCATGCAGCGACGGCTCCGCGACCGTGGCTGGCTCGAGACCAAGAGCGTGCTCTCGCACGGCATCGACCAGGGCCATGCCCTCGAGATCGGGCCC
>PMKX01000044.1 GCA_003158705.1 Actinomycetota bacterium | reverse complement strand
GTGTTGCCGGCCAGATCGGTCGCGTAGGCCAGGATCTTGTACGTTCCCTTGGGAAGGCTGGCCTTGAACGCATACTTGAGGTTCTTGTTGACCGGCTCGTGGCCGAGCTTGAAGGTCTTCATCACCTTGGTCTTGCCTTTAATGATCTTGAGGATCACCGTTGCCTGCTTGCCGTTCGGCAGCGGGTCGGTGACCTTGAACTTGATCGTGCCCGTCTTGCCCTTCTTGACGGAGACGGCAGAGGTGACCAGCGGCGTCGGCGGGGTCGTGTCGATCCTCACCGTGGCCGTCTTGGTCGCCTCGGTGTTGTCGGCGTTGTCGACCGAGCGGTACTTGATCACGTTCACGCCGTCGTTGGAGTGATCGACAGGCGCGTCGATGACGAGTGTGGTGCCGACGAGCGTGGTCCAGGCGCCGCTGCCGATCTTGTACTCGGTGTAGTGCACGCCCGAGCCGGCGTCGTCGGCCGAGAAGGTCAGCGTCTGCGGCGTGTTGTGCCAGTTGGCGTCGGCACCGCTGACGTGGGTGACTGGCGCCGTGGTGTCCACGCCCAAGCTCGACGCGCGGATGAGCACAACGCTGTCGAGGACGTAGTCCGAGCTGTCGGCGATGGCCAGCTTGAAGTGGTTGGGGACGCCGACGTTGACCGGTGCCGAGAAGGAGAGCGTCGTGGTGAGGCCGTCCATCTGCGTGTTGACGGCGCCCGCAGGCATGGGATCGGGCGGATACCACTGGAAGTCGTTGTTGATGTACAGCTCGGGGTGAGAGATCGGCGGCGTGCCGATGGGTTTACCGTCGTTGATCGTGTTGATTGTCACGGGCACAGGCGGGTCGCCGACAGTGGCGTAGTTGGTGCCGTTGACCCAGAAAGCGAACACGTCGTTGAACTGGCTGTTGACCCACTCGTTGTACTCCTCGGAGGCGAAGACGTACTGGAAGTACACGTGGTCCGCTGTGGCGGGCGTGACGTCAAACTCGAGGATGGCTGCGTCGTAGGTGGGCTCGCCGGCCAGGGCGCTGAGAAGAGCGTCGCCGGCCGCGTCTACGCTAGTGTCTTGCGCGTAGCCTGCCTTCGTCGAGTTGTTCGGTCCGATGATGTTGGCGATGTCCCCGCTGCTGAGCACCACGCCCTGGTTGAAGCCGATGATGCCTGTGCCGCCGGTGAACTCGCCCAAGGCGCGGTCGGCGCCGGTCACCGAGACGTTCGTGACCGTCACGCCTGGCCCCGCCAGCGACGAGGCCAAGTTGGCGCCCGTGAGGCCAGAGCCCAGGTCGTGCGTGACGAAGGGGTTGGCCCAAGCAGCCGGCACGACGGCGAGCGCCAAAAGCGCGACCGCCGCCGCTACCAGCCAGCCGGCGGACATGTGTCTCTGTCGATGCGATCTGCCCATTGTCATCCTCCTCCTTCTCCGGTAAGCCCCTGAATTGTCTACAGACGACAACAGGCTCTTGGGGATGAAAATCGTCAGAACATGGAGCCGGGTGGCGCCGACGCGCGCGCGTTGAGGGATAATGCCGCTAGAGCATCCCCCGTCGGCGAGCGCGACTCGGCTGCAGCAAGGAGGGCCTGGTGACACCCATCCGCACGATCCAAGAGAGGCGCGGCATCGTCGGTCGCGACCGCGAGCTGAGCATAGCGCTGGCGATCGTGGGCGCCGGTCGCCACGTGCTTTTCGAGGGGCCGGTGGGCGTCGGCAAGACCACCGTAGCTCTCGCCGTTTGTGAACATCTCGGTCGCACGACCGTGCGCGTGGACGGCGACGACCGCTACTCGGAGNNGAGAGCAAGCTCACCGGCTGGTTCGATCCGCCGCTGGTGCTCAAGCGCGGCTACGGCCAGGAGTCGTTCTTTGCCGGGCCGTTGCTCCAGGCCATGACCGAGGGCGGCGTACTGTTCATCAACGAGTTGAACCGCATGCCGGAATCGGTGCAGAACGTTCTCCTGCCGGCCCTCGACGAGGGCCTCGTGATGGTGCCGCACATCGGCGAGGTGCGTGCGGCCGCCGGCTTCCAGGTGATCGCTACCCAGAACCCGGTCGAGTACGTGGCCACAGGCCACCTCTCGGAGGCGCTGCGCGACCGGTTCGAGCACGTCGTGCTCGAGTATCAGAGCGCGGCCGAGGAAGAGGAGATCGTGCGCCGGCAGACCGGCAGCGCCGACGCCGAGCTCGTGCGTCTGGCCGTGAAGCTCACGCGCGCCACACGCAGACACGCGGCTTTCAAGAAGGGCGCCTCGGTGCGCGCCGCCATGGCCATGGTCACGCTGGCGGCGCGTCTGGAGGGTCCTACGGCCCTGCGCGAGGCTGCCGCGGCGGCGTTGGCCACGCGCGTCGATCTGCGCGACGACATCGACGCGAGCTTCGCCGCCGCGCTGGACGAGCTCTATGAAGCCGTGGTCGTGCGTGGCGGGGACGGCGAGGCCGGCGGGGAGGAGGAGCACCCAAAAGCGCCGAGCTGAGCGGCGCGGCGCCGGCCGACGGTGCCGGCCGCCGGCGCCGCAGCTCTGCGGCCGGCGCGCCTCTGGGCGAGCCGGCGATCTCCTCTGCCGATGCACTCGCCAGTCTGGCGCTCACGTACGGCGTGCCTCTGGGCGAGCTGGACGGCTGGACCATCGCCACGCACCTTTCCCGCACTGGCGCGCGGCTGGCGGACCGCGGCATGCGCGCCTATGCGGAGCGCCTGGCGGCGGCGGCCGTTCTGCGCCGCGCCGCCGACCTCGTGGGGCCTATGCGCGCGGCCACGCGTGCCGTGAGCGAGGTCATGCGCGAGCCGCACCAGGGCGAGCTGGACGTCGAGCGCACGCTCGAGAACATCACCGGCAAGGACTTTCCTGACGTCGATGACTGGGTCGTCACGCGACGTCAGGAGCGACGGCAGCAGGTGGTACTCATGATGGACACGTCGCTCTCGATGTCGGGCGAGAAGATGGCCCTGGCGGCCGTGGCCACAGCCGTGCTGGCTCTGAAGATGCAGGGCCGAGACCTGGCTGTGGTGACCTTCGACGACAAGGCCAAGGCCATCAGCCGCCTCGGCGCAGACGACCCGCCGGAGGAGGTCGTGAGGCTGATGCTGGAGCAGCCGGTGCGCGGCTACACCAATATCGCCGCGGCGCTCGAGGTCGGGGCGGCGGAGCTCGAGCGCGGCCGCAACCCGCGCCGCGCCGGCCTGCTGATCACCGACGGCGTCTACACGGTGGGGCCGGACCCGGTGCCCCTGGCGGCGCGCTTCCCGCGCTTGTTCGTGCTCCTCACGGAGGACTACAAGATGAACCCCGGCCTGTGTCGCAGCATGGCCGACCAGGCGCGCGGCGACGTGTTTCCCGTCAAGAGCTTCCAGGAGCTGCCGCGACGCATGCTCGACGTCGCCAATCTCGTGCTACGCTAGGCGGCGCCCACGCCACCGGCTAGGCTAGCCGGAAAGCGACCGCCGAAGGAGAGCCGATGGTCCTGTTCCGCCCGCCGAACGTCGCCAGACTGAGCGCCTTGGGCAAGGTGGAGGAGCTCACCAAGGCGGCGCACTACAAGAAGGATCCGGCCGTCAGGGCGGCGGCGTGCGCCGCTCTCACCGAGATGCTCGACTTCCTCATCGAGTCGCTCGCCGACAAGAACCTGCGCAAGGTGCTGGTCTGCCGCAACGGTCTCAAGGCGATCGGCCAGCCGGCCGTGGACAAGCTCGTCTTCATCCTCGACAAAGGCCATCTGCACCGGCGGCAAGACGCCGCTTTCGCGCTGGGCTTCATCGGCGCCGCAGACCCCGCGGCCGTGGATGCCCTCTGCCGGGCGTTGCAGCACGCCGATCCTCTGTTGCGCATGATCGCCGCTCAGGCGCTGGGCAAGATCGGCGATGCGCACGCTCGACCGTCGCTCAGGCGCGCTACCGCGGACGAGAACGAGCAGGTGGTGAAAGCGGCGACCAAGGCGTTGAAGCAGCTCACGGCCTGATGGGCGGCCACGCCGCCATCTTGCTGGCCCTCGGCTGGCTGGTGGTCGCCGTGATGATGGCGGCGCTTTGGCTCGTGCAGCGCCGGCGACGCGACGCCGGCGTGGTAGACGTCGGCTGGGCGGCCGGTCTCGGTCTGCTTGCCGTTCTCTACGGCATCTGGGGCGGCGGCGAGTGGCGATATCGGCTGATGGTCGCCGCCTTGGCTGGTCTCTGGTCGTGCCGTCTGGCGACCTACGTCTATGTGAATCGAGTCCGCGGCAAGGACGAGGACGGCCGCTACCAGACGCTGCGCGCCAAGTGGGGCGGCCGTGCCCAGGCGCGCTTCTTCGTCTTCTTCCAGGTCCAGGGCGTACTCGACCTCATCCTCTCGCTGCCCTTCCTGGTCGTGGCGAGTATCCAGCGCGCCGGCCTGAGCTGGTGGGCTTACTGCGGGGTCGCACTCTGGCTGGTCGCGGTCGTGGGCGAGTCAGTCGCCGACCGCGAGCTGGCGGCGCACCGCGCCGACCCGTCTCGCCGCGGCGCCACCTGCCGCAGCGGCCTCTGGCGCTACTCCCGCCATCCCAACTACTTCTTCGAGTGGCTGCACTGGTGGACGTATGTGATCATCGCCGCCGGGGCACCATGGTGGTGGGTCGCCCTCGCGGGTCCGGCCGTCATGACCTTCTTCTTGTTCAAGGTCACCGGTATCCCGGCTACGGAGGCGCAGGCGCTGGCCACGCGCGGCGACGACTACCGCGACTACCAGCGCACCACCAGTGTGTTCGTGCCGTGGTTTCCGAAACGATAGACTCGCGGCTGCGACGTCGTCATAGAACGGCGAAGGAGGGAGGACATGGAGAGATACGAGCACACCCAGCGCGGTACTTGGCTCATGGTCATCTGGGGGCTGAACGTGCTGAAGGTGCTGATAGGCATCAAACGGAAGGGCCTGACTGCCGGTCGCTGCCTCGCCTTGTCCGTCAATGTGCTGATGCTGGTGGCCTTCTCGAACCTGCAGGTGGTGGTCGACGACGAGGCGCTGGTGCTGCGCTTCAAGCCGGGCTTTGTCTCGCGGCGCCTGCCTCTCTCGGAGATCGAGTCGTGCGCAGTCGTGAGCAATCGCTGGTACTGGGGCTGGGGTGTGCGCCTCACTCCTCACGGCACCCTCTACAACGTAGGTGGATTGCGCGCCGTGGAGGTACGTCTGCAGAGCGGGCGTCGCGTCCGCGTCGGCAGCGATGAGCCGGAGCGCCTGGCCGAAGCCGTGCGCGCCGGGTTGGCAGCCACCGCTGCCTGAGCCAGCGCCGAGACGCCCAGGGGCCGGCGCGGCTACCGGGTTCAGCCTAGTGACAAGGATGGGCAGATGAGCGAGCGGGCACCCCAAGACCTCGAGCAGCGATGCATCAACACCATCAGGTTTCTCTCCGTCGACGCTGTGCAGAAGGCCAACTCCGGCCACCCGGGCATGCCCATGGGCGCGGCCCCGGCGGCTTACGCGCTCTGGACGAAGCATCTCAAGGTGAACCCTGCCGACCCGGCGTGGCCGGACCGCGACCGCTTCGTCCTGTCGGCCGGCCACGGCAGCATGCTGCTGTACTCGCTCCTGCATCTGTGCGGCTTCGATCTGTCGCTCGACGACATCAAGGCGTTCAGGCAGTGGGGCAGCCGCACGCCCGGCCATCCGGAGCACGGTCTCACGCCGGGCGTGGAGACCACGACCGGGCCACTGGGCCAGGGCTTCGCCAACGCCGTCGGCATGGCTATCGCCGAGGCGGCGCTGGCGGCCCGCTTCAATCGTCCCGCCCATCCGGTCGTGGATCACTTCACCTACGTGATGGAGAGCGATGGCGGCATGATGGAGGGTGTGGGCTCGGAGGCTGCCTCTCTGGCCGGGCACCTCGGCCTCGGCAAGCTCATCGTCCTCTACGACGACAACCACATCTCCATCGAGGGCAACACCGACATCGCCTTCACGGAGGACGTGTGCGCACGGTTTGCCGCCTACGAGTGGCACACGCAGAAGGTGGGCGACGGCAACGACGTCGCGGCCATCGACGCCGCCTTGGCGGCGGCCAAGGCCGAGACCTCCCGGCCGTCACTCATCGCCGTGCGCAGCCACATCGGCTACGGCGCACCGCACAAGCAAGACACGGCCGCAGCGCACGGCGAGCCCCTCGGCCCCGACGAGGTCAAGGCCGCCAAAGAGAACCTGGGCTGGCCGCTCGAGCCTGACTTTCTAGTGCCCGACGAGGTGCGCGCCGCCTTTGCCGTGGTGGGCGAGCGCGGCGCGGCCACGCAGGCTCGCTGGGAGCAGCGACTGGCCGGCTGGCGGGCCGCCGAGACTGAGCTGGCCGGAGCGTGGGATCGCGCTTGGGCGCGCGAGCCGGCGCCGGGGTGGGACGCAGGGCTGCCGGTCTACTCTGCCGCAGACGGCGCCCTGGCCACGCGGAGTGCCGCCGGCGCGGCGCTCAACGCCATCGCGCCGCACGTGCCCACCCTCATGGGCGGCTCCGGTGACCTGGCGCCGTCCACAAACACGCTGCTCAAGACGAGCGTGTCGTTCGAGGCGGGCTGCTACGAAGGTCGCAACCTGCACTTCGGCGTGCGCGAGCATGCCATGGCCTCGTCCGCCAACGGCATGAGCGTGCATGGAGGCGTGCGTCCGTACGTGGCCACCTTCTTCGTGTTCACGGACTACTTCCGTCCGGCAATGCGTCTGGCGGCGCTCATGCGCCAGCCGGTGATCTACGTGCTCACCCACGACAGCATCGGTCTCGGCGAGGACGGCCCCACGCATCAGCCGATCGAGCATCTGGCCATCTGGCGCGCCACGCCGGGCTGCACGTTGATCCGCCCGGCCGACGCCAATGAGGCAGTCGAGGCGTGGCGCATCGCCGTCACGCACCACGGCGGTCCTATCGCCCTCGTGCTGTCGCGCCAGAAGCTGCCCACGCTGGACCGCGAGAAGTACGCGCCGGCCGCTGGTGTGCGGCGCGGCGCCTACGTGCTCGCCGACACCGGTGTCGGCATCCCCGACCTCATCCTCCTGGCGAGCGGCAGCGAGGTGCAGCTGGCTTTGGCGGCCCAGGAGCGCTTGTCGGCCGAGGGGGTGGCGGTGCGGGTCGTGAGCATGGCGAGCTGGGAACTCTTCCGAGCTCAGGATGCCGCCTACCGCGAGACGGTGCTGCCCTCTGCTGTGAGTGCTCGCCTGGCCGTGGAGGCCGGTGTCGGCCAGGGCTGGCGCGAGTGGGTCGGCGATGGCGGCGACGTGTTGTGTCTGGAGCGCTTCGGCGCTTCGGCGCCCGGTGAGCGAGTGTTCGCCGAGCTCGGCTTCACGACCGACGAAGTATGCCGCCGCGCCAGAGCACTGATCGAGGCCTGAGCGGGCATACTGCTCTGAGCCGACCACACAAGGAGGACGCGATCCACATGGGCGACGCGACAAACGATCGCCTGGCCAAGCTGGCTGCGCTCGGTCAGAGCATCTGGCTCGACTACATCAGCCGCAGTCTCATCTCCACGGGCGGGCTGCAGCAGCTCATCGACCAGGACGGCATCGCCGGCATGACGTCCAACCCCTCGATCTTCGAGAAGGCAATCGGTGCCGGCGGCGAGTACAACCAGGAGATCCTCGCGCTGGCGCAGCAAGGGCAGGACGCAGCACAGATCCTCGATCGGCTGACGATGGCCGACGTGCGGGCGGCCTGCGACGTGTTCACGCCGGTGTACGTCGCCAGCGGCGGCGAGGACGGCTTCGTCTCGCTTGAGGTCTCGCCGGCGCTGGCTCGCGATACGCAGCGCACCCTCTCCGAGGCGCGACGCTTGTCTGCGGCTGTGGACCGGCCGAACGTGATGATCAAGATCCCGGGCACGGCCGAGGGTTTGCCGGCCATTCGCGCCAGCCTGGCTGACGGCGTCAACATCAATATCACGCTCATGTTCTCCATGGCCCACTACGAAGCTGTGGTGGAGGCGTTCATGAGCGGCCTGGAGGACCGGCTGGCGGCCGGCGGCCAGATACGCGGCCTCGCCTCGGTGGCCAGCTTCTTCGTCTCGCGTGTCGACACACTGGTGGACAAGCTGCTGGACGAGAAGCTCGCCCAGGCCGGCGACGGCGGTCGCGAGCGCATCAGCGCCTGCAAGGGCAAGCTCGCCGTCGCCAACTCCAAGCTTGTGTACGAGCGCTTCCAGCAGCTCTTCGCCACGCCGCGCTGGCAGAAGCTGGCCGCGGCCGGCGCCAGTGTGCAGCGTGTGCTGTGGGCCAGCACGAGCACCAAGAACCCGGCCTACAACGACGTGTTCTACGTGGACGAGCTCATCGGGCCGCACACTGTGAACACGTTGCCTGAGGCCACGCTGGCGGCGTTCAAGGATCATGGCACGCCGCGGCGCACGGTCGACCAAGGCTACGACGCGGCGCGCGTGCTGTTGACCGAGCTGGCCGCCCTGGGCATCGACGTGGGCGCCGCTACCGAGCAGCTCCAGGTGGAAGGGGTCGAGCTCTTCGTGAAGTCGTTCGACGCGGTGCTGGCGATCGTGGAGCAGCGCCGCCGCGAGCTGCTGGCGGGGGCCGGGGAGTGATGACGCTGCTCCCGGAGGAGCTGCGCGAACCGGTGGCCGCTCGTCTGCAGAAGCTGGAGCAGGATGGGTTCGCGCGCCGCCTGTGGGAGCACGACGCCTCGCTGTGGAAGAGCGACCCCGCGCACAAGAAGATCATCTCGGCCGCACTCGGCTGGCTGGGCGTGCCCACGGACGTGCGCGACGAGCTCGACGACCTGCGTCAGTTCTGCGCCGAGGTACGTGCGGAGGGCTATACCGACGCCGTGCTGCTGGGCATGGGCGGTTCCAGCCTGGCCCCGGAGGTGCTGCGCGCCACGTTCGGCGTCGCGCGCGGCTACCTCGACCTGCACGTGCTCGATTCCACCGACCCGGCGGCTGTGCTGGGGCTCAGCGAAGCGCTCGACCTCGCGCACAGCCTGTTCATCGTCGCCAGCAAGTCCGGCGGCACAACAGAGACGGCCAGCTTTGCGGCCTTCTTCTACGAGCGTCTGCAGGAGCTTTGTGGCGAAGAGGCTGGGCGCCACTTCGTCGCCATCACCGACGAAGGCACGTCTCTACAGCGTCAGGCCGTCGAGCAGGACTTCCGCGCGGTCTTCGTCAACCCGTCCGACATCGGCGGTCGCTACTCGGCGCTGTCGTTCTTCGGTCTCGTGCCGGCTGTGCTCATGGGTCTCGAGCTGGACCACCTGCTCGATCATGCCGCGGACATGGTGGAGAGCTGCGGGCCCGACGGGCCGGCGGCCGAGAACCCCGGCCTCGTGCTGGGTGCGGCGCTCGGCGAGCTGGCCCTGCGGGGCCGCGACAAGCTGACGCTGCTGGTGTCGCCAGCCTTGGCGTCGTTCGGCGCCTGGGTCGAGCAGCTCGTGGCCGAGAGCACGGGCAAGGAGGGGACCGGCGTGCTGCCGGTCGACGGCGAGCCTGCGGGCGCGGCCGCGGCCTACGGCGACGACCGCGCCTTCGTCTACGTGCGTCTGGCGTGCCAGCCTGACCTGGCCCAAGACCAGTTGGCACGGGATCTCGCAGCGGCGGGGCAGCCGGTCATCACCTTGGAGCTCGAGGAGATCGGCGAGCTGGGCGGCGAGTTCTTCCGCTGGGAGGTGGCCACGGCAGTCCTCGGGGCGCTGCTGGGCATCGATCCGTTCGACCAGCCCAACGTGCAGGAGAGCAAGGACAACACCAGACGCCTTCTAGACGAGTACGAGAAGTCGGGCGGGCTGCCGGAAGAGGCGACCGGCCCCGGCGACGCGCCCGTCTCTTTGCCGGTCGGCGACGGCGCCGTCCCGGCAGCGCTGCGCGCCTTGCTCGGCCGGACTCAGGCGGGCGACTACGTGGCCCTGCAGGCCTACGTGTGCCCGCATGAGGCGGTCTGGGCGCAGCTGCAGCGTGCTCGCAGCCTGGTGCGCGACCGCTTGCACCTGGCCACCACGCTCGGCTACGGGCCGCGCTACTTGCACTCCACGGGTCAGTATCACAAGGGCGGCCCCAACAACGGCGTGTTCCTGCAGCTCGTCGGGCACGATCCCGTTGACGTGGCCATCCCGGGCCAGAAGTACACGTTCGGCGTCCTCAAGCGGGCCCAGGCGCGCGGCGACTTGGCGGCCTTGCGCGGACACGACTGCCGAGTGCTGCGTCTGTGCTTGGGCGACGACGTGCCGGCTGGCGTGGAGCGACTACGGCAGGCGCTGGAAGCTGTTCTCTAGAGTTCCCCATGCGCCGGCCTCTGTCCGGCGCTGAGCGAGGGAGGTAGGCGATGGATGTAGCGATGGTGGGCCTCGGCCGCATGGGCGGCAACATGGCGCGCCGGTTGCTGCGCGGCGGTCACCGCGTGGTGGTGTGGAACCGCACGTACGCTAAGGCGGAGGAGCTGGCGAGCGAGGGCGCGGTCCCCGTGCGCGAGCTCAGCGACGTGGTGGCCGCTCTGGAGGCGCCACGCGCCATATGGCTCATGCTGCCGCAAGGCGAGACCACGCAGGAGGCCATCGACACGCTGGCGCCCAAGCTGGCTACCGGCGACATCCTCATCGACGGCGGCAACTCGTTCTTCCGCGACGACATCACCCGCGGCGCCGCCCTTGCCGAGCGCGGCCTGCGGTACGCCGACGTGGGCACGTCGGGCGGCGTCTGGGGTCTGCAAGTGGGCTACTGCATGATGATCGGCGGCGAGCGCAGTGCTTTCGAGCACATCGAGCCGCTTCTGCGCACGCTGGCGCCCAACGAGCGCGGCTATGCTTACATGGGTGGGCACGGCGCGGGTCATTTCGTGAAGATGGTCCACAACGGCATCGAGTACGGCATGATGCAGGCCTATGCTGAGGGCTTCGAGCTGTTGCAGGCAAGCCCCTGGGACTTGGACCTGGGTGCCATCGCCGACCTCTGGAACCAGGGCAGTGTGGTGCGCTCCTGGCTGCTCGAGCTGGCCGTGGACGCCTTCGCCAAGGATCCGGGTCTGGAGAAGATCGTCGGCTACGTCGACGACACCGGCGAAGGCCGCTGGACGGTGCAGCAGGCGATCGAGCTTGGTGTGCCTATGCCGGTGATCGCTCTCTCGCTGTTCACGCGCTTCCGTTCGCGGCAGAGCGACTCGTTCGGCGG
>PMKX01000074.1 GCA_003158705.1 Actinomycetota bacterium | reverse complement strand
TGCTCAGCGCTCTCCCGGGCATGACCGCAGGCGCCAGTGGCAGCGTCGACCGCCTGCAGTCGTGGGCTAGCCGCCTGCACCTGCACCTGAACGTGCGCCACGAGCTCACGACCATGGCCGACTCGCTCTCCAACCGTATCCCTTCGGCCTCCCGGAGCCTGCTCAGCATGGGCATGTCGGTGATGCGCGCCGTCACCATCACCATCATCATCGTCGTGGTCTCCATCTACATGCTGCTGGACAGCAGGCGACTGGGGCGCTTCGTGGCCGACCACTTCCCCACCCACAGCCGCGAGGACGGCGACGCATACGTGGCGCTGGCGCAGAACGCGGTCGTCAGCTATGTGAAGGCGCAGGTCCTGCTCTCGGCCGTGCTCGGCACCAGCGTGGGCCTGGTCATGTGGTTCCTGGCCGCCATCGGCGCCTTCCCTTCCGGTGGCAAGTACGCCGTCTTCTTCGGTGCCTGGACGGCGGTGATGGAGGCCATCCCCTACATCGGCCCCGTGATGGCGGCCGTGCCGCCGACGATCGTGGCCCTCTTCCACTCGTCGCTCTCGGCCCTGTGGGTGATCGTCGCTTTCATCGTCATCCAGCAGGTGGAGGGGCATGTGCTCGTGCCGCTCATCATGGGCGGCCGCTTCCGCGTGCACCCGCTGATCGTCATCTTCGCCGTCCTGGCCGGTAACCAGATCCACGGCGTCGTGGGCATGTTCCTGGCCATCCCCCTCATCCCGTTGGTCAAGGAGACCATCGTCTTCATGCGCCCGCGGCTCGTCTTTGAGGGCCTGCGGCCTCGGCCCGAGCAGACCGAGCCATCCGAGGGACGAGCGCCACCCGGCGACGCCCTTCATCGTTCCTCTCCCTGAACTCGACGCGATCTTCGGCAAACCTCGCCAGGGATGCGTCGGCGGCGCGCCGGACTGCTATGCTGGCTCCATCGCCAAGCGACGCGGAGGCCACCGTGAGCCGTTCTCACATCAAGTCCCAGGCGCTGTTCGAGCGCATCAAGCGCACCGTCGCCGGAGGCGAGTCGAGCTACGCGCGGCTCCGCCACGGCGAGCCGCTGTGCATGGCGCGTGGCGAGGGGGCCCGCTTCTGGGACGTCGACGGCAACGAGTACATCGACTGGTGTCTGGGCTACGGCCCGCTCATTCTTGGCCACCGGCCGCCCAAGGTCGTCGACGCCGTGGTAGAGCAGCTCCGCGAGCGCGGCAGCATGTATACCTTCCCCCACGTGCTCGACGCCGAGGTGGGCGAGAAGATGGTGCGCGCCGTGCCGGGACTCGACCAGGTGCGCTTTGCCAACTCCGGCACCGAGGCCACGCTGGCGGCCATGCGCCTGGCGCGCGGCTACACCGGTAAGACGAAGATCCTCAAGTTCGAAGGCCACTACCACGGCTGGACGGACCAGCAGTGGATAAGCCTCGACTTCGTGCCGGGCTCGTCGGGCACGGAACGGGCGCCGGTGCCGCTGCTCATCAACGGCAGCCCCTCCGTGATGGCCGAGACGGTCGTCATCGGCGCCTGGCACCGGCCTGAGTACATCGGCGAGCTCATCGCGCGCCACCGGCACCAGCTGGCCGCCGTCATCTGCGAGCCGGTGATGTGCAACTGCGGCGTCATCCCCACCGACCCCGAGTGGTTGCTGCTGCTGCGCCAGCTCACGCAGGAGGCCGGCGTGCTGCTCATCTTCGACGAGGTCATCACCGGCTTCCGCCTCGCGTTGGGGGGCGCCCAGGGCCACTTCGACGTGCGCCCCGACATCAGCACCTTCGGCAAGGCGCTCGGCGCCGGCATGCCGGTGGCGGCCTTCGGCGGCAGCGCCGAGGTCATGGCTCTCGAGGCCGAGAACGTCGTCTATCACGGCGGCACCTACACTGCCATGCCCATGTCGCTGGCGGCCTCCAACGTGGTGCTGAGCGAGATGATCGACCACGAGGGCAGCTTCTACGGCCACCTGAGCGACGTCGGCAGCCGCATGATGGCAGGCCTGCAAGAGGCCGCCGACAGGCACGGCGTGCGCGCCGTCGTACAGGGCTACCCACAGGTCTGGCAGATCTTCTTCCTGCTCGACGACGCGCCCGACGACGCGGTCATCGACAACCTGCGCAGCTGCGTCGCCTACCAGGACTCCGACCGCTACTCCGTCTTCCAGGCAGCGCTCTTCGAGCGCGGCGTGTACGTCCATCCCGGCTCCGGTGAGCGCTGGTTCTGCTCGCAGGCGCACGGCACTGCGGAGGTGACCGAGACGCTGGCCGCCGTGGACGAAGCGATGGCCACGGTCAAGCGCGAGCTGGGCTGAGCGACAAGACGGTCGCTGGCTTCGGCAGCCTGATCGTTGCCGAATCGGCTGCCGAAACGGCCAAGCGGTTGCCGAACCCTACACGTACGCGCGAGAGGGTATAGACTTGTGCGAGCGGGCCCTTGGCCCGCGCGCAGAGACGCAGCGCGAACCACCAACGGATAGACTCCACGGAACGGCCGCGACCGTGGGTCGCAAGCTCCCAAGGCTACTGCGGGGTGATAGTCGACGTTACCACGCGCACGACCAGACCATTCCCTCTCCCAAGGAGCGAACCCAGCATGACCAAGACCATCGATCGCCAACGTATCGCCGAGCTCACCAAGAAGGAAGAGCAGCGCCTCGAGGACTCGACACCCAAGTCGTTTGCCATGTACAAGCGCGCCGTGAAGTCCATGCCGATGGGCGTCGCCTCCACCTACCACGCCCGCGACCCGTACCCCATCTACTTCACGCACGGCAAGGGCTCCAAGATCTACTCGGTGGACGGGCAGGAGATCAGCGACTTCCACAACGGCTACGGCTGCATGGTGCAGGGTCACGCGCACCCCGCCATCGTAGAGGCCATCCAGAAGCGCGCGCCCCTCGGCACGCAGTTCGGCCTGCCCACCGAAGACGCCATCATCATGGCCGAGCATCTGGCCGGCGCCTTCAAGCTGCCGAAGTGGCGCTTCGTCAACTCCGGCTCGGAAGCCACCATGGACGCCATCCGCGT
>PMKX01000025.1 GCA_003158705.1 Actinomycetota bacterium | reverse complement strand
CGGGCCCGAGAAGATGCCGTGGGTGGCGGTGACGTAGACCTCGCTGGCACCGTGCTCGTACAGTGTGTCGATCGCATTCACGATCGAGCCGGCGGTGTCGATGATGTCGTCGATGACGATGGCGATCTTGCCGTCGACGTCGCCGATGAAGTGCATCGTCTCGGCCACGTTGTGCGCCGGCCGCATCTTGGTGAGCACCGCCAGGTCGGCGTCGAGCCGGTTGGCGAAGCGCTTGGCGAGCTTGACGCCGCCCGCGTCGGCCGAGACCGCGACCAGCTCGGCTTCGCCCAGGCCCCGGTACTTGAAGTAGTCGGCGAGGATGGGGACGGCCGTCATATGGTCGACGGGGATCTCGAAGAAGCCCTGCACCTGGCCCTGGTGCAGGTCCATCGACAGGACGCGGTCGGCGCCGGCGGCTTCGAGCAGCGTGGCCATGAGGCGGGCGGCGATGGGCTCGCGAGCGGCGCTCTTTTTGTCTTGCCGTGAGTAGGGAAAGTACGGCAGTACGGCCGTGACCCTGTGGGCCGAGGCCAGCTTGGCCGCCTGGATCATGATGAGCAGCTCGACGACGTGCTGGTTGAGCTTGCCGTGCGGCGACTGCACAAGAAAGACGTCGGCGTCGCGGATGCTCTCTTCGTAGCGGGCGTAGATCTCGCCGTTGGCGAAGGTCTTGAGCAGCACGCCGCCCAGGTTGATGCCGAGCTTGGCGGCGATCTTCTCGCTGAGCGCAGGGTTGCTGCGCCCCGAGAAGACCATGAGGCGCTTCTGCGACGTGGTCACGCAGCAGGAGGTATCAGGCACCCTCGTCCCCTTCCCTGTCTTGACAGCCGGCCGAATCTTGATTCTACCAGAGTGATGACGACGCCCGGCCCGAAGGGCTCAATGAGCGGTGCCCCTTCGGCGCCCCGCTCGTCGGCCCACCTGCGGCGGCTAATGGGCGTCCTTCTGCTCGCGCGACCGCCGCGCCGCCTTGCGCTCGGCGTACCCGTCGATGTTCTGCTGCTTGCCGCGCGACACGCCGAGCGCGCCCGGTGGCACGTCCTGGGTGATCACCGAGCCGGCGGCCGTGAAGGCGCCGTCGCCGATGGTGACCGGCGCCACGATCGTGGTGTCGCTGCCCGTGCGCACGCCGTCGCCGATGTGCGTGGCATGCTTCTCGTAGCCGTCGTAGTTGGCGGTGATGTTGCCGGCGGCGATGTTGCTGTCGCGACCGACGATGGCGTCGCCGACGTAGCTGAGGTGCGGCACCTTGCTGCCCTCGCCGATGCGGCTGTTCTTGATCTCGACGAAGGTGCCGGCCTTGGCGCCCTCGGCGAGCACCGTGTTGGGCCGGATGTAGGCGAACGGGCCTATGGAGCAGCCGGAGCTGACCACGCAGTCGTAGCAGAATGAGGCCACCACCCGGGCGCCGTCGCCGATGAAGGCGTTCTTCAAGTAGGTCGACGGCCCGATGTCGCTGGCAGCGCCGACCGTGGTGCGACCGAGCAAGTGCGTATGCGGACGCAGCACCGTGTCGCGACCTACCTCCACACCCCAGTCGACGTACGTCGTCTCGGGGTCCTCCACCGTCACGCCTTCCAGCATGAGGCGCTCCAGCAGACGACGGCGCATGGCGGCGTTGATGACGGCCAGCTCCACGCGTGAGTTGACGCCCAGGCACACTTCGGGGTCGTCGGCCACGAAGCTGCCGACGGCGTCGCCGGCGTCGAGCAACAGACTGATGACGTCGGTCAGGTACAGCTCGCCCTGGGCGTTGTCGGCCTGCAGCCGCTCCAGGGCGGCACGCAGCGACGCGGCGTCAAAGACGTAGGCGCCGACGTTGATCTCACGCAGCTCGCGCTCCTCGCGCGAGGCGTCCTTGGACTCGACGATGCGCGCCACACGGCCCGCCGCGTCGCGCACGATGCGGCCGTAGGCGGCCGGGTCGTCGGTCACCACCGTCGTGAGCGTGGCCACGCCGGCTTCGCCGCGGTGCGTCTCGAGCAGGTCGTGCACGAAGGCCGCGTCCACGAGCGGCACGTCGGCATACAACACCATCACGTCGCCGGTGAACGCCTTCAGCGGCTCCAGACCCACGCGCACGGCGTCACCAGTGCCCAGGCGCCGGTGCTGCACGGCGCGCTCGCAGCCCTGCGGCAGCAGGGCAGCGACTTCGTCCTGGTCCTCGCCGGTGACGACCACGATGCGCGCCGGCGCCAGGTCGTGGGCGGCGTCAAGCACGTAGGCCAGCATCGGGCGACCGCACACCGCATGCAGCACCTTGGGCAGGTCGGACTTCATGCGCGTGCCCAGACCAGCGGCCAGGATGATGACCGCGAGCGGCGTCGTGGGTTGCGAGCGTTTGTTCGTCATTCGGGCCACCTGGCTCGGTCGGAAAATCTCATTGTCGCCGAGGCGGCCAACGGCCGCCCCCTCGTGGCTGGGGCGGGAGGATTCGAACCTCCGAATACCGGGACCAAAACCCGGCGCCTTACCACTTGGCTACGCCCCAGAGGCGAAGCGGCAGTATATCACTTCGAGCCTGGAGCAGGCTGCCGCGCAGACCGCCGCGGGCGCTGCGGACGAGCCTGCAGATCGGTGACGTAGTGGGTGCGGGCCGGCGCCAGCTGCGCCCGCGCCGCCAGTGCTGCTGCCTCGTCGGCGAACAGGCCGAACACGCAGGGGCCGCTGCCGCTCATGGCGGTGGCGTACGCGCCGGCCGCGAGCAAGCGCTGCTTGAGCTCGGCCACCGCGGGACGGCGCGCGACCACCGAAGACTCGAGGTCGTTCTCCACCAAGGCCGCCAGATCGCCCGGCTCACGCACGCGGTCGAGGGCCGCCCTGAGCCGCGCCGCACGGGCGGTGAACTCCGCCACCGCCGGCTGTGCGTCTTCGTCGCGCCACCCGTACACCTGGGCGGTCGAGAGCGAGAAGTCGGGCACGGCGATGACCACCTGTAGCGGCTCTGGCAGAGCGACCTGCTTGAGCACCTGGCCGCGACCCATAGCAAGCTGCGGTCCGGGCGACAAGAAGAAGGGCACGTCGGCGCCGATGGCTGTGGCCACCTCGTGCAAGACGCGCGGCGAGAGCTGGAGGCCAAAGAGCCGATCGAGCGCCATGAGGGTGGCGGCGGCGTCGGAGCTGCCGCCGCCGAGGCCGGCGCCGTCGGGAACGTGCTTGCTGATCGACACGCGCACGTCAAACGTGCGCGCCAACCGGCCCTCGAGCTCGCGCACCACCCTGGCGGCGAGGTTCTCCTCGCCAGGGCACACGGCGCAGTCCACCGTGAGACCGCGACCCCCGCCGTGCTCCACCCTCACGTGGTCGGCAAGTGTGACCGGCAGCATCAGAGAGGCGATCTCGTGGTAGCCGTCGGCGCGCCGCGGCCCAACCAGCAAGGCCAGGTTGACCTTGGCCGGCGCGGCAGCCTCCACGGCGTCGGTCCCCGATGCTTTCAGAACCATGCCAGCTCCCGTGCCAGCGAGACGAACGCAGACGGCGAGAGCTCCTCGGGACGCGCGCCGGCAGGCAGCCCTTGGGCGACAAGAGCGGCGCTCACCTGCTCGCGCGTCAGCACGCGCCCCTGACGCGCCGCACCGCCGATCGTGTTGACCAGCATCTTGCGCCGCTGACCGAAGGCCAGGCGGACGAGCGCGGCCATGGCCGGCCACTCGTCGGCTGTAAGCTGCCGGGCGTTCGCGGCACGCCCGCTGCCCGCGGCCGCCTGCCGCGCAAACGTCACAAACACCGAGTCCACACGCGGCGGCGGCAAGAACGCCTGCCGCGGCACCTGCCTGACGCTCTCCCGCTCGCAGGCAAGCTGTACGAGCACTGAGACGGCGGAGTAGGCCTTGGTGCGCGGCGCGGCGAACAGCCGCTCGGCCAGCTCCTTCTGCAGCATCACGGCCCAGCGTGCGAGACTGGGCACCTCGCTGATGGAGGTGACGATCAAGGGGATGGCGATGTTGTAGGCGAGGTTGGCGACCAGCGCCGTGGGCGGCGGGGCCAGCCGGTCGAGCGGCGCCCGCAGAGCGTCCTCGATGTGGACCTGCACGTTGCCGTGACGCGCGGCGAGCTGTTCCAGCGCCGGCGCGAAGCGGCGATCGATCTCGAACGCGTGCACCGCCGCCGCCTGTTCGGCAAGATGATCGGTGAGCAGACCGGCGGCGGCGCCGACCTCCAGGACGACGTCGTCGGGGCGCACCGCCGCCGAACGCAGCACGGCCGCCAGGATGTTCTTGTCCACCAGGTGGTTCTGCCCGTAGCGGCGCAGGGCCAGCGGACGTTGCGCGCCCGCCGGCCGGCCACCGCTCATGACCCGGCCTCGTCGAGGGCAAAGGCGCGGCGCGCGTTGGCGCTGGTCACCGAGGCGGTCCGGGCCATGTCCCAGCCGCGCACGGCTGCCAGCGCCGCCGCGGTGTGCCTCACGAGCGCCGGCCGATTCGGCTTGCCGCGCAAAGGCACCGGCGTCAGAAAGGGCGCGTCGGTCTCGACCATCAGCAGGTCCTCGCGGGTGCGCGCGGCGGCGCCTCGCAGGTCCGCCGCGCTGGCGTAGGTCATGTTGCCGGCGTACGACTGGAAGTAGCCGCGCGCATTGCACTCCTCCACGGCCGTGGCCTGCGAGAAGCAATGCAGGATGACGCGCAGCTCCTGGGCATGCTCGGCCAGCAGGCGCAGAGCGTCCTCGCCGGCGTCGCGCACATGCACCACGAGCGGCATCTGCAGGCGCCGCGCAAGCTGGATCTGCGCCACGAAGGCGCGCTCCTGGGCCTCGCGTGGTGCACGGTCGCGGTAGTAGTCCAGGCCACACTCGCCCACGGCCACGACCTTCTTGGCGGCCGCCAGCCGAGCCAGCTCGGCGAGCAGCACGTCGTCGAGACGGGCAGCGTCATGAGGGTGCAGACCAACGGTCGCATACACGCTCGGCATGCGCTCGGCGAGCTCGACCGCCGCCTGCGACGAGGCCACGTCGATGCCTACCGCCACGACGGTGCCGACGCCCTCGGCCTGCGCTTCGGCAAGAGCTCCCTGGGCGTCGTCGAGCATGTCGAGGTGACAATGTGAATCGATCAACATCGCGGCCGAATGGTCTGCGCCGCTCGCGTCTGCCGGCGACCGCGGCCGCTCCGCCCCCGGGCGATCCATCGCCGCGCCTAGGCCCCGTTCTCGATGCGCGGGAAGAGCGGCGGCGCCTGCTCAACGGCCGCCGGCGCCAGACCGTGCCACGTGGCGCCGGCGAGCAGCACGTCGCCGTCGCCGTGCGGCTGACCGAGGCGCCGCAGGATCTCCAGCGCCGTGTCCGGCACCACAGGGTACAGGGCCAGGGCGACGAGGCGCAGACCGGCCGCCAAGCTGTGCAACACCGCATCGAGGCGGCCCGCCTGCGCCTCGTCCTTGGCGAGCTTCCAGGGCGCCTCCTCCTCCACCAGACGGTTGAGGCGGCGCACGAACTCCCACACGGACTCGAGCGCCGGCGAGATCTCCACGGCGTCCAGGTGCGCCGTACAGGCGGCCACCATGGCTTCGCCGGCGGCCGCCAGGGCGGCGAGCTCGCCGGCTTGCGGGCCGTCGCCGACCGGGATCCTGCCGTCGCGGTACTTGGCGATCATCGACGCCGTGCGGCTCACCAGGTTGCCCAGCTCATTGGCGAGCTCGCTGTTGTAGCGGCCCTCGAAGCCCTCGAGCGAGATGACCCCGTCCTGGCCGAACGAGATCTCGCGAAACAGGTAGTAGCGCAGCGCGTCGATGCCGTAGGTGTCCATCACGGCGAACGGGTCGAGCACGTTGCCGCGTGTCTTGCTCATCTTCTCGCCGCCCATGAGCAAGAAGCCGTGGATGAACTCGCTCTCCGGCAGGTCGTAGCCGGCGCTCATGAGCATCGCCGGCCAGATGACGGCGTGGAACTTGAGGATCTCTTTGGCCATCAGGTGCACCGTCGCCGGCCAGTAGCGGGAGAGGTCCTCGCCGGGGCGAGCGTAGGTCAGCGCCGAGAGGTAGTTGACCAGAGCGTCGATCCACACGTAGACGACCTGCTCCTGGTCCCAGGGCACGGGGATGCCCCACTTGAGCGTCGAGCGGCTGATGGAGATGTCCTCCAGGCCCTGCTCGATGAACGAGAGCGCCTCGTTGTAGCGCGACTTGGGCCGCACCCACCCGGGGGCGGCGCGGAACAGAGCCGAGAGCCGGTCCTGGTAGGCGGAGAGCTTGAAGTAGTAGTTCTCCTCCTCCAGCCACGTCGGCTCGATGCCGTGGTCGGGGCACTTGCCGTCCACCAGCTCGCGCTCGTACCAGAAGCCCTCGCAGGCGGTGCAGTACAGGCCGCCGTAGGCGCGCTTCTCGATGTCGCCGGCCGCGCGCAGCTTCTCGACGAACGCCTGCACGTAGCGCTCGTGTTCGGGGTCCGTGGTGCGGATGAAGAAGTCGTTGGTGACGTTGAGCCGGCGGGTGAGGTCCTTGAACTTGGCCGCCAGCTCGTCCACGTGCTGGCGCGGCGTCACACCGCGGTCGGCAGCCGCCTGGGCGATCTTGTTGCCGTGCTCGTCGGTGCCGGTGAGAAAGAAGACATCGTCACCCTTCTGGCGGTGAAAGCGAGCCAGGATGTCGGCGGCGATGGTCGTGTAGGCATGGCCGAGATGCGGCTCGGCGTTGACGTAGTAGATCGGCGTGGTGACGTAGAAGCGCATGGACCCTCAGACAGTTCCGCGAGCGTGAACGGCAGACCAGCATAGCATGGAGCAGGCCCGCTACTTCGCCTTCCGTGCCTTCTTGGTGAAGCCGTACGTGCCGATCTTCTCCTTCACGCTCCAGTAGTCACCGTCGAGGAAAGCCAGCGCGTCGACGGCGGCCGTCTTGAGGTGGCCGCGAGCATCCACGACCTCCTCGTCGAAGTGCACGGCGACGATCTCGCCGATGAACAGGTCGTGGGCGCCCAGAGCGAGCTGATGGCGCACGACGCACTCCATGTTGATCGGGCACTCCACGATGAGCGGCGCCGTCACCTTGCTGGCCGGCGCCGCCGTCAGGCCGGTCAGGGCGAACTTGTCGACGTCGCGCCCGGAAACGGTGCCGCAGACATCGACCTCGCGGACTTGGCTGGCCCGTGGGACGTTGACCACGAAGTCGCGCGATCGCTGGAGCAGCTCGTGCGAGTGGCGCGACGGGCGTATGGCCACGCTCACCATCGGCGGCGCCGAGCAGACGGTACCCACCCAGGCGATGGTGACGATGTCGTCTGTCTGGCTGCCCCCGGCGACGGTGACCAGCACCGCCGGGACGGGCAACAGCACGGTCGCCGGTCGGCGTTCTATCTTCATGGCTCTCCTCCTCGCTGGGCTCGTGCCAGGCAATCCTACACTGGTCTCAGCCTCGGGCCCACGCCCGCAGGATTTCGCAGGCCGTTCGCTTTTGGCTGACGACATTCGTAGAATGTACCCAGATTGTAGTCGTCGCAAAGGGAGCCCGATGCGCAGACACGTCTTCGACGACATCGACTGGAAGATCATCAGCCACCTGCAGAAGGACGGTCGCCGCCCCTACACGGCGATCGCCAAGGATCTGGGGATCTCGGAGGCGGGCGTGCGCCAGCGGGTCGCCCGCCTCATCAAGAGCAAGGTCATCCAGATCGTCGCTACCAGCAACCCCGGCGACCTGGGCTTGCTTCAGGCCCAGTTCACCATCGAGGTCGCCGGCGACCGTTTGCAGGCCGTGGCCGACGCCATGGCCGCCCTGCCCGAGGTCGACTACGTGGCCATGGTCGCCGGCGCGTTCGACCTGCACGTCGGCATAGTCTGCCGCGACCGCGAGGAGCTGCAGCGCATCCTCGTGGAGAAGATCAGGCCCATCCCCGGCGTGCTGCACAGCGAGGTGTTCCTGGTGCTGCGCGTGCTCAAGGACGTGTACCAGTGGACCCCCAGCGGCCATCCGCAAGAGTAGCGGCCCACCGCGCAGCGAGGAGACCGAGATGAGCTACACGAGCCCCTACGTCGGCATCGCCACCTTCCTCAAGTCGCCGCACGTCGCCGAGCCGACCGGCGCCGACGGCCACGTGGCCGTCCTCGGCATCCCCTACGATGAGGCCACCACCTCGCGCCCGGGCGCCCGCTACGGTCCCCGGGCGTTGCGCGACGTCTCCACCTTCTACGCCTACCGCGAGGACGGCGAGTGGCTGTACGACGGCGAGGCCGGCGTGCGCCTGCTTGACGGCGTGCGTGTGGTCGACGCCGGCGACGTCTACGTGCCGGTGACGGCACCGCCCGAGGTGCGCCACGAGCGCATCGCCGGCCGCGTGCAGGCGCTGGTCGACGCCGGTCTGTTCCCGGTCGTCCTGGGCGGCGACCATTCCGTCACCTTCCCGGTGCTGCAGGGCCTGGTCGCCGGTCGCAGTGGTCGTCCCGTGCACCTGGTGCAGTTCGACACCCACATGGACTACTGGGACGAGGAGGAGGGCATGCGCTACACGCATGCCAGCCCCATCATCCGCGCCCACGAGGGCTCCCTGCTCACAGGCGTCACGCAGTATGGCATCCGTGGTCTGCACCAGGAGGCCGACAACATCGAGCTGGCGCGCGAGCGCGGCGTGCACACGTTCTGGTGCCGGCAAGCCAAGCAGACCCCGGTCGAAGAGCTAGTGGCCCACATCGAGCCGGGCGCCGATACCTACGTCACCTTCGACATCGACGCCCTCGACCCGGCCATCGCGCCCGGCACGGGCACGCCGGAGCCGGGCGGCTTCACCTACTACGAGGCCAAGGACATCTTGCGCGCCGTCGCGAGCCGAGCCCACCTCGTCGGCATGGACATGGTCGAGGTGAGCCCGCTCTTCGACCCGGCGCAGACGACGGCACTGCACGGCGTGCGCCTGATCATCGACTGCCTGGGGGCGGCGTTCGCGACCCGCTAGCGCGGGCTAGGGGCGCAACGCCGCAACGAGCGCCGCGATGTGCTCCGGCGTGGTGCCGCAGCAGCCACCCACGGCGTTGGCGCCTTGCGCCACGAGCTCCGGCATGAGCTCGGCGAAGTGCGCCGGCGTCTCGTCGTAGATCGTCTGGCCGCCCTCGAGCCGGGGCTGGCCGGCATTGGGCTGGGCGACCACCGGCGCCTTGGTGGCGGCACGCAGCTCGCCCACCAGGCCGACCATCTCATCGGCCTCGATGCTGCAGTTGCAGCCCACCACGTCGGCACCGGCAACCAACAGCGTGCCGACGGCCGTCTTGGGGTCCACGCCCATCATCGTGCGGTAGCCTCGGGGCGTGAACTTGTAGGTGAGTGAGACCATCACCGGCAGGGCGCTGACACTGCGGGCGCCTTCGACGGCAAGCCGCGCCTCGGTGAGGTCGAACATCGTCTCGATGCTGATCAGGTCGGCGCCGCCCTCGGCAAGCGCCGCCACCTGCTCGGCGAACGCCTCGCGCAGCTCCTCCGGCTCGAGCTCGCCCATGGGTTTGACGAACTTGCCGGTAGGGCCGACGTCGCCGGCAACCAAGCGGTCTGGGAACTCGCCGTCGCGCACGGCCACGGCAAGGCGGACCGCCGCCGAGTTGAAGCGCTGCACGTCGTCGCCGTGGCCGTGGGCAGCCAGCTTGAGGCGCGTGCCGCCGAGACTGTTGGTCTCCACCATGTCGGCCCCGGCGGCGAAGTAGTCGCGGTAGATCTGCGCCACTACCTCGCCATGGGTGACGTTCCGCTCTTCGGGGCAGCCGCCGGAGGCAAAGCCGCGGCGCATGAGCTCCGTGCCCATGGCACCATCGAGGACGATGGTGCGCTCCGCGAGTGCCTTCAGCAGATCCACGACCGTTTCTCCTTCGTGACGACGTGTGGCCGATTGTACATCGAGCCCGGCGGCGCGTCAGTGGTCGCGGCGCTGCGT
>PMKX01000232.1 GCA_003158705.1 Actinomycetota bacterium | reverse complement strand
GGCGGCGGCGGCAGCTTGCCGCCCTTGCGGATGGCCAGCACGCCGATGCCCAGCCGCTTGGTGAGCACGAGCTTGTCGCCGGGACGGGCGCCGCCGTTGTAGACGATCTCCTCGGGGCGCGCCACGCCGGTCACCGCCAAGCCGTACTTGGGCTCCGGGTCGTCGATGGAGTGCCCGCCGGCCAGCTCGGCGCCGGCTTCGGCCACCTTCTCGGCGCCGCCGCGCAGCACCTCGGCCAGAGGCTCGAGGCCTATGTCGACCGGCCAGGCGACCAGGTTCATGGCCGTCAGCGGCCGGGCGCCCATGGCATAGATGTCGGAGAGCGCGTTGGCGGCCGCGATCTGCCCGAACCAGTAGGGGTCGTCGACGATGGGCGTGAAGAAGTCGACCGTCTGCACCAGGCAGAGGTCGTCGCTGAGCGCGATGACGGCGGCGTCATCGTGCGTTTCGAGCAGCCGCGCGAACTCTCCCGTGGCGCGCGGCATGGAGCCGAGCATGGCCTCTAGGTCACACGGACCTATCTTGGCCGCTCAACCGCTCTTGGTCGCGAACTGTGTGAGACGGATCTTGTCGGTCATGGGCAGAGCTTACCGCAACTCATTGGCCACCAGGGGTCGCCACGCTCGGCGGAGTCGGTGTAGGCCGGTCCGCGATTGCCAGTCACTCTGCTACTATCGACGGAAGCGCACCGCAAGATGGGGGCTGGCCATCAAGGGAATCTCCTCGCGCAACGATAGTGGGAGCGCGGTGGGTAAGCTCGAAGACAGTCGACCGGCCGCGAGCCGCACGCAGCACCGGCTCGCCCTCGGTCTCAGTCTGGCGGTCGTGCTCGCCTACAATCTCGTCTTGTTCAACCGCTTCTTTCCGTTGCAGGAGGGCTGGCTCTCGGCTCTCGCCCACGAGATCCTGGCGGGCCGACGACCATACCGCGACACCTACGTGTTCCTCCAGCCGATCTACCCGCTGCTGGTCACGCTGCTGGTGAAGCTCTTCGGCTACAGCTTCATCGTGCTGCGTGTCTGGGGACTCGTCGAACGGCTCCTGCTCACCTGGCTTGTCTTCTTGCTGCTCGAAAGGGTCATGCGGCCCTGGGCGGCGCTGGTCGCCGTGCTTGTGACCATGGCGGTGTATGCGAGCAACACGACCGACGTCATCTACTCCTACTACCAGCTCTGCCTGGTCTTCGCTCTGGCATCGGCACTCGCGTTGATGAAGGCGACCGAGCTGACGTCTCTCAGCGGCCGCGTGCGGTGGGCAGCCCTCGCCGGACTCCTCGGTAGCCTCGCCTTCTTCACCAAGCAGTCGACCGGGCTCTTCGTCCCGACGGCAGCGCTGCTCGTCGCCTGTCTGGTCTTTGTGACAACGCACCGCGGGCGGCAGTTGGCCGGTCTCCTCGGTGCGTGGGCCGTGGGGGCAGCAGTGCCGGCGGCCGCTCTCCTCGGCTGGCTCCTTTCGGAAGGGACGCTCGGCCCCTACATCAAGGATGTCTTCACCGGGGCACAAGCAAGCAAGGGCGGCCTGCTGATCCTGGTGAACTTCCTGCCGCGCGTGCTTGGCGCCCGTTCGGTCGTGTCCTTCTTGGAACTCGCCGCCTTCGCCGCCTTCCTGATGCTTCTCGCCTCGTCGAGGCGGCAGCACCTGCCGCCACGGCTGGCCTTCCTGGACCGCTTCGACGTGCTCCTGGCGCTCACCACCGTGGGGGTCCTGGCGGTCTCCTGGCAGCTCGCACCCATAGACCGGCTGCACCTCTGGCTGGTCTACGGCGTCGCGGTCGCGACCGCCTTGACGGTGCGCAAGACCGGGTGGCGGGTCAAGGGCGTCCGTGAAGGCGCCACCTGGCGCGGGGTCGTGCTGCTGCTCGCGATCGCGGCGGCGGGCGCCGTCAGCCTCGCGCTGCCTCTGGTCGACTGGCGCTGGTTCTGGGAGCGATCCCAGGCGCACAACGCGCTCCCCGACAAGCTGGTCGTCGTCCATTGGACCTTCTACTTCGTGGTCGGCCTGACGCTCGTCTTGATCATCCGGGTGATCCGCGCCCCGGCAAACCGGCGCACGACCAGCCTGCTCTTCGTGGCGGCGGCCGCGGCGGCCGTCATGTACGCGCACGGCCTTTCCTACACGATCGAGGAACATGCGGCCGCACCCGGCTTGGGCTTGATGGTGGGACTTGCACTCGAGGCGGATACCCTCTGGCGGCGCGGCAAGACGATCGTCGTGTGCGTCTTCTGCGTCGCGCTGCTGCTGACCTGCGCCGCCCAACGCTACGCCTGGCCGTATGAGTGGTGGGGCTGGCGGGAGCCGGCCATCGCACTGGCCACGACGACCCCGAACCTGCCCGACTTGGCCGGCTTTCGCCTCTCACCCAGTACCAACACGGCGATCGACGAAGTCACCAGCCTGGTCGACCAGAACGCCAGCCGACAAGGCGGCGTGTTCACGTTTCCGAGCATTCCGCTCTTCTACGTCCTGAGCGGCCACTATCCGACGACCTTCTCCCTAGTGCACTACTGGGACGTGTGTCCCGACTGGGTCGCGCGCGCCGACGCCCAGCGGCTGCTCGCCGACCCGCCCGCCGTCATCGTCGTGCTCGACATGCCGCCCTGGGTGTGGAAGTTCCACGAGGACGCGTTTCGCGGTGGGCGCCCGAGTGGGCAGCGCCAGATCGCAGCCGCTCTACAGCAGATCGTGACCCACGGCCGCTACCGACTTGCGGCTGACCTGCCGACCGGCGCCAACGGCACCCAGCTCAAGGTGTGGGTGCGGCCGTCGAGTGGCGCGCTCACCGGAGGATCGGAGGGGACATGAAAGGTCTCGCCCGCTTGCTGCTTCTTGTCGCGCTCGTGGCGGCGCTGTGCGGCAGCATGGCCGTGCGCTGGCCTGGTCGGCCAGCGGACGCTACATCGCCGGCGAGTCGTGAAAGGGCGGCGCCTCGTACCTGACCGTCCTCGACCTGACGCGCCATCGCTCGAAGAAGATCGTCAGGCTGGTGGGCATCAACCGCGTCGCGAGCCTCTCCTGGTCGCCCGACGGCAAGAAACTCTTGGTGTACGAGGAGCTCGGCGACCGCTACCGGATGCTGCTGGTGAAGGTCGCCCAGAAGAAGCTGCTGAAGACCTACAAAGGCTCGATTGCGGCCGCCGACTGGTCGCCGCGTGGGTCACGCATCGTCTACCAGATGCAGAGCGTCGGCGGCGACCGCCGAATCATGACCATGCGCGTTGACGGCAGCCACAAGAAGACGCTGCGCCACTGCGGCGACGGGGGTGTGAGCTGGTCGCCTACGGGGCGCAGCATCGTCTTCGTCACCTGGTCGGAGCTCGGTGACATCTACTCGATCTGGACCATGCGCGCCGACGGCCGCCACCAGGTGAAGGTGGCCGACAACCGCTGGCGGCCGACCTGGAAGTAGCCGGCGTCAGGCCGCCTTGCGCTGAGTCTGCAGCTCGCGCAGCTGCTTTACGTCGATGTAGTTGCGGTGGCTCACGACCTTGCCGTTGCGGAAGTGCCAGACGTGCGCGAACGGGATGTCGACCCACTCCGTGCCGCCCTTGGGGACGGCCCGGAATCTGCCCTCAGCGACTACCGTGTCGCCGGCGCTGTAGTACTCGCGCGGCTCGACCTGGAAGCGGTCCCAGTACTCGGGCACCGTTTGAAACACCTCGCGCAGCACTGCCTCGCGGCCGTGGAGCGTGCCCGGTGACGGGCCGTACACCCAGTCCGACTCCTGCCACTCGATGTCCTCGTTGAAGAGCTCCAGTACGGCCTGCAGGTCCTGACGATTGAAGCGCTCGTAGCCCGAGCGCAGTAGCTCTACGTTGCTCTGAGGCATGTCCACTCCTCGCTGCTCGGGCCGTTGCCGAGAGGCCCGGTGCCGGGAGATACCCAACCGATTTGGTCCGAAAACCGTTGCGCGGGGCGCGGCGTGCGCGCCTGCTCGTCGCGCTCGCGCGGCAGTCCGCCACCTCGGCGTGGTATCGTAGCCGCACCGTGAACGACCAGCCCCCCGACACGGACCGCCCCGGGTCTCTGAGCGCGGAGGAGCGCCAGTCAGCGCGGCGCAGCGCTCGCGAGCACCGTCGGCAACGGCTCGCCCGGCGCCGCGCCCTGGCGCTTCTCGCTCTGGTCGTCGTCATCGCGCTCGTCGTCTGGCGCATCGCCGCCTGCGGCGGCGGTAGCAGCACCGGCGGCGGCTCGGCGGCCCGCAGCACCACTTCGCCGACGGCGGTCGCCGCCGCCACTGCGCTGCCGCCGGACAAGGGTGACGGCGTCAAGATGGCCACCTTCCTGGGCAACGCCACGCGCCGGTTCTACGGCCTGGGGCCGGCGCCCAAGCACCTGAGCCTCATCTGGAGCACGGCCATCGGCAGCGGCTGGACCTCGGGCAAGACGGCGAAGGAGCCGCCGTCGGTGTGGTCGGGCACCGGCTGGACCGGCGAGCCGGCGCTGGTGCGCGACGGCGGCAAGCTCTACATCCTCGTCGGCGGCTACGACCACAACCTGCACAAGATCGACGCCGCCACCGGCAAGACCATCTGGAAGTACCCCTTCGACGACATCATCAAGAGCAGCCCCAGCGTGATAGCCAACCCGTCGCCGACCGGCAAGGACGACAAGTACATCGTCATGGCCGGCTCGCGCCGTGGCTATCCGATGAAGATCGACGACCCGCGCATCGCCTCATACCGGGCCGTCGCCTTCGGCTCCGGCAAGGAGCTCTGGCGGCTGCCCGTGCCGCAGACCATCTGCTACAGCCGCGACTGCGACGGCAGCGGCTTCTACCTGGCCGGACGCGAGTACATCGGCGTCGAGAGCGGCTGGTTCTACGCTCTCGACCCGCTGGCCACTGAGCCTTGGGGCAAGTACCGGCAACCCAAGGCTCTGGCCAAGACGCTGCTGCTCGGCACGCCGCAGGACGCCAAGGGACACGGGCCTGACTTGGCGCTGGAGGCCTCGCCGGCGCTGCTCAACGGCATCATCTACATCACCTCCGGCGCCGGCGAGGTGTACGGCCTGCGGCCCAGCGACCTCAAGGTCGTCTACGACTACCACACAGGCTCCGACCTCAACGGCACCAGCGTGCCCACCACCAGCGGCAAGCTGCTGATACCGGTGGAGAAGCAGTACATACCGGGCCACGGCGGAGTGCTCATGCTCGACCCGAGCAAGCCCGCCGCTCAGTCCCTGGTCTGGTACTTCCCCACCGGCGACCGCGCCATCGGCGACTGGCTTGGCGGCATCATCGGCTCGGTGGGCGTCAACGACGACTACAACCCCGGCGGCCACCGGCCGGCCCTGGCCGCCTTCCTGGCCATCGACGGCTACGCCTACGTGGTCTCGCAGGACACGCTGGCCAAGAAGACCGTCAGCGGGCCCAATCTCGAGACCGGCTGGCCGACGCCCAAGCTGGTGGCCAAGGTCTGGGTCGACGGCGGCGTCTCCACGCCCATCTTCATCGACGACGACCTGATCGTCACGAGCTACGACGACAAGGTCCACGAGTATCACCTTTCCTATGCGCACAGCACGCAGGGCGCGCCGGGGGCTCTGCCTGCCAAGGACGGCACGTGGTGGAAGGTGAGCCTGCACGAGACCTCCGCCTTCACCGGTGGCGGATCCTACGAGTCGACGCCCATCGTCTGGGACGGCCGCGTGTACGTGGGCTCGCGCAACGGCTA
>PMKX01000191.1 GCA_003158705.1 Actinomycetota bacterium | reverse complement strand
CCGGCGATGACCAGCGGCCGCTCGCCGTCGGCGATGACCAGGTTGTCCGGCTCCAGCCGACGCTCGATACCGTCGAGCGTGACTATGGTCTCACCCGGCCGTGAGCGGCGCGCGATGAGCGTGCCGCCACGGATCTTGCTGGCGTCGAAGGCGTGCAGCGGCTGNNGCCAGCATGACGTAGTTGGTGACGTCGACGACGTTGTTGATGGGCCTCATGCCGGCGTGCGTGAGGCGAGCCTTCATCCACGCGGGCGACTCGGCGACCGCGACGCCGCGGATGACGCGCGCACCGTAGCGGGCGCACAGGTCGGCGTCGGCGATCTCGACTGCGATCGCCGTGCTCGCCGCGACACCCTCTGTGGCCGGCTCGGCGACTGGCGGCGGCGCCAGCGAAAGCCGCGCCGCCGCCGCCACTTCGCGCGCGATGCCGTAGATGCAGAAGCAGTCAGGACGGTTAGGCGTGACCTCTATCTCGAGAACGGCCTCGGCCACCGGCAGGTAGTCGCTCAGCGGAGCGCCCACCCGCCAGTCGTTGGGCAGCACGACGATGCCGGGGCTCTGCGCCTCGTAGCCCAGCTCCTTTTCGCTAAGCAACATGCCGTCGGACTCCACGCCGCGCAGGTTAGCCTTCTTGAGCTTGAGACCGCCCTCGAGCGTCGCACCGGTGAGCGACACGGCAACGACGTCACCGGCCTGGAAGTTGTCGGCCCCGCAGACGATCTGGCGCTCGCCGCCGTTAGTCTCCCCTACCTCGACCCGGCACAGCGAGAGCCTGTCGGCGTTGGGGTGCCGGTCGCGGACCACCACCTTGCCCACCACGAACAGGGCCAAGTTCTCAGCCTCGCGTGGCGCCCCTACCCAGTCGATGCCCTCGACCTCGGAGCCGCTCATGCTGAGCAGCTCGGCGAGCTCCTCCACTCCCCCGTCCCAGGCCACGTAATCGCGCAGCCAGCTGAGCGGCACTCTCATCAGAACTGCTCCAGAAAGCGTAGATCGTTCTCGTAAAGGGAGCGCGCATCGGGGATGCCGTGCTTGAGCATGGCCATGCGCTCCACCCCCATGCCGAAGGCGAACCCCTGGAGACGTTCCGCGTCGTAGCCGACGAACCCGTAGACGTTGGGGTCGACCATGCCGGCGCCGAGGATCTCCAGCCAGCCCGAGTTCTTGCACGAGCGACAGCCGGCGCCGCCGCACAGCAGACACTGTACGTCGACCTCGACGCTGGGCTCGGTGAACGGGAAGTAGTGCGGCCGCAGACGGATCAGGCGGTCGGCGCCGAAGAACTCGCGCGCGAAGTAGTGCAGCGTGCCCTTCAGATCGGCCATGGTGATGTTCTCGTCGACGGCCAGGCCCTCCACCTGGTGGAACATCGGTGTGTGCGTGGCGTCGAGGTCGGGCCGGTAGGTCTTGCCGGGACAGATCACGTAGACGGGCGGCTCCCGCGACTCCATGGTGCGCACTTGGACGGGCGATGTCTGCGTGCGCAACAGCAGATCTCCGACAGTCCCCTGTGCGCCGCCCGACGTGCCCGTCACGCTCGCCAGGTCGATGTAGAACGTGTCGCTGAGCGCTCGCGCAGGATGCTCCTCAGGTGTGTTCAGCGCCGTGAAGTTGTAGTAGGTGGTCTCGATCTCGGGGCCCTCGGCGACCTTGTAGCCGAGACCCAGGAAGATGTCTTCGACCTCGCGGATGGTCTGCGAGATGAGGTGCTCGTGGCCCAGCGGGAAGAGCTGGCCGGGGAGTGTGACGTCGAGGCGCTCGCCGGCCAGAGATTGCCGCAGAGAGGCGCCGGCCAGCTCCGCCGCCCGCGCCTCCACCAGCGCCTCGAGCTCGACGCGCACCACGTTGCCGAGCCGTCCCACGACAGGCCGCTGCTCAGGCGGCAGCGTCGGGATTGAGCGCAGGATGGCGGTGAGCCGGCTCTTGCGGCCCAGGAAGTGGACACGGACCTGTTCGAGGGCGTCGCCGCCGACAGCCGCGGCCACGGCCGACAGCGCCTCGTCGCGCAGCGCCGCCAACTCGGGATTGGCAGCAGTCAGCTCGCCAAGCTGCGTGTCATCCATGCCTGCTCCCGGTAGCCTGTGATTGTCGGCGGTGCCTCACGGCCTGCCCTTTCCCTGCTGGGGATCGCCGCGGCGGGCGAACTCGTACAGCGCGATGGCGCCCGCCACACCCGCGTTCAGGGACTCTACCGCGGACGCGGCCGGTGACGCCAGCGGGATGGTCAGCATCTCGCCGACCAAGCGGCTGGCCTGCTCGGAAAGCCCGGCGCGCTCGGCGCCGACGCAGAGGACCGCAGGTCGCCGCAGAGCAGCTGAGTGCAAGTCGGTACCACCGTGGGCGGCCAAGCCGTAGACGAGCGGCCCCCCCAACTCGTCCACGACGTCGCCGAGGGCCCGCTCCGTGTAGACCGGCAGCGCGAACAAGGCACCCATGCTGCCCCGCACCACCTTGGGCGAGAACGCATCGACGGAGTCGGGTGAAGTGATGAGGGCGGTGGCGCCGAAGCCGGCCGCCGCCCTCATGAGTGTGCCCAGATTGCCGGGGTCGGCGATGCGGTCGGCGTAAACGGCCAGCAGCCGCGCCGACCGCAGCCGCGCCAGCTCCGGTGCCTGCGGCAGCGGGAACATGGCCATCACGTGGGCCGGCGTCTCAAGCGTGGAGATGCGCGTGGCGACGCGCTCGTTGACGGCGAGCAGAGGCAGGTCGGCCATGGCGGGGTCGGCGGCAGCGGCCGCCGCCTCGGCGCTGCCATCGAGCACGAAGACCGCCTGCGGTCGCCGCCCGGCGACCAGCCCGGCGGCGACCAGGTCGGCTCCCTCTACGAGAAAGGCGCCCTCACGCTCGCGGAACTTGCGCAAGCGCAACGACGCCGCTCGCTTGACGAGCGCGTTCTGGACACTCGAGATGGGGGTGCCTAAAACCCCAAGCGATCGCCTCGCACCCGGCCTAGGCAGCGGCCAACGCCGCCCGCGCCTTCTCAGCGAGTGACGTGAAGAAGACGGGATCGTTAACGGCCAGCTCGGCGAGGATCTTGCGGTCGAGCTCGATCTGGGCCAGGTGCAGGCCATGCATGAACTGGTTGTAGGAAAGGCCGTTCTCGCGGGCGCCGGCGTTGATGCGCACGATCCACAGCCGGCGAAAGTCGCGCTTGCGGGCGCGCCGGTCACGGTACGCGTAGTTGAGACTACGCTGCACCTGCTCTTTGGCGCGCGTATAGGTACTGTGCTTAGTGGCGCGGTAGCCCTTGGCCTGCTCTAGGACCTTGCGACGCTTCTTGTGTGCATGGATGCTACGTTTGACCCGAGGCATGTTCCGTACTCCTTGCTACTCGGCGGCCGCGCGCCCGTTGCTCCGGCGCGGCCGCCGCCGCTTGCGGCCTAGCGGCGCCCTAAAAGCCTGCGGACGCCCTTGGCATCGGCCTGTGCGACGCCCGTGTTCTTGCGAAATCCCCGCTTGCGCTTGGAACTCTTGTGCTCCATCAGGTGGCTGCTGAACGCCCGGCGCCGCACCAGTTTGCCGCTTCCGGTAAGTCGGAAGCGCTTCTTGGACGCGCTGTGAGTCTTGGTCTTGGGCATACGCACCAGCCTCCGGTCACTTGACGGGCGCCATCATCATGATCATGTTGCGGCCGTCCAGGTTGGGCATCGACTCGATGATGCCGAACTCCTTGAGCTCCTCGGCCAGACGCATGAGCAGCTGCTCTCCCCGCTCCGGGTGCACCAGCTCACGGCCGCGGAACATGATGGTCACCTTCACCTTGTCCTTGTGCTGCAGGAAGCGCAGCACATGGCCCTTCTTAGTCTCGTAGTCGTGCGCGTCGATCTTGGGCCGGAACTTGATCTCCTTGATGTTGATCGTGCTCTGATGGCGACGCGCCTGCTTTGCCTTGAGCTCGAGCTCGTAGCGGTACTTGCTGAAGTTCATGACCCGGCAGACCGGCGGCGAGGCCTGCGCGGCGACCTCGACCAAGTCGAGATTGTGCTCGGCGGCGTAGTCGAGAGCCACGCGCAGCGGCTTGATGCCCGCCTGCTGGCCGTTCTCATCGATCAGGCGCACCTGGTCGGTGATGATGCCGTCGTTGATCCGGATGCGAGGCTCAGCTATCCGGTTCCTGTCTCTATCTCTTGGTGAGAACGGTCTTCCCATGCAAAAAGGGGTCGCCTAAGCGAGCCCTTGAGTCTCCTTCCGTATGCAAACCCTGTCGACCACCGTGGTGCAGGGTGAGAAGCTGAGGCTTCTGCTCATATCGCGCCGCGGAGTATACACGAGATGGCAAGCGCCGTCGACACGGCGGCGTGCGCGTGGCGCAGTGGCTAGTCGGCCGGCGTGTCTACCGCCGCGTCTCTGTACACGATGCCGTGGGTACCGACGACCGCCTCCAGCTCGTCCACGAAGCGGCGCTGCGCCAGCACAATGGCTTCGCGGGCCGCCGGAAGCTCGAAGAAGGCGGCTCGGTCCACTTCGGGGAATGCCACCGTCTTGCCCGAGCGCGGCGGCCACTCCAGCGGGAACGTGTTGCTGACGATGGCCGCAGGATCGCAATCGTGCTCTGCGGCCCACGCGTAAATGATCTTGTGATGGTGCGCTTTGACGCCGCCGAGTGGCTGAAACGGCCCCGGCGGCTTCAGCCCCGTCTCCTCGCGAACCTCGCGCAGAGCGACCTCGAGCAGGTCGACTCCCGCCGCCCGCTCGTCGGGCTCCACCTCGCCCTTGGGGATGCCCCACGCGCCGGCATCCTTCCTGGCGAAATACGGGCCACCGGGGTGCACGAGCAGCACCTGGAGGTGACGCGACCCGTCGGGCTCCTCGGCCCAGCGGTACATCAGCAAGCCGGCACTGACTTTGCCAGGCATCGACTCGCCTCGCCGCTAGCCGGTAGTCTCAGCTGGCCGAGTCTGCGCGTGCGCCTCAATCATGGAAGTACTCGATCTCGTCGTAGGTGTCGGTCGGGAAGACAAAGGCGATGGCGCAGGTCACGTGGCCGCGGTTCCGAGTGCCGTGGACCGCGTCACTCGGGAAGTAGACGACGTCGCCGCGACGCAGCGGCTTCCACTCGCCGTCGGCGAACACCTCGGCCTCGCCGGCGGTGACGTAGTAGACCTCCTGGGGGTGATGATGATGCGGGTCGAGCTGGGCGCCCGGCGGCAGCTCGTACACACCCATGGAGACGCCGCTAGAAGGCGTCCTGTCGCCCGAGATCAGAGTCCGCACGCGGATCCGGGCGGGGCGATCTTCGTCCCAGGGATCGAGCTCCCACGGATACTGCTCCTCGCTGGCCAGCACGGTACGGTCGGACATCAGCGCCATCTCCTTCTCATCACGACGGTCAGGCCGATCTCAGCCGATGAAGTAGACGAACATCGACGGCAGGCAGAAGAGCATCACGAAGATGCCGAACGCCCTTGCCGCAGGCAGCTCGTCGACGCGCGACGACATCGCCCTGGTCGGATTCCCGAGCAGCCGCATGACCCGCACCAGCCAGCCGGTCGCGATGAGCAAGCCGAGGCCGAAGCCGAAGATGCCGGTCAGCGCGATGATCAGCGCAGTCATCGGAGCGAGATCGCCGCGCAGCGCGCGCAGCAGGAGCACCCACCCGATACCCAGGGCAAGCGCGGCCACCCACGCTAGCAGATGGCCGCCGGAGAGCAGCTGCTTGCGCTGCAAGGACGTCATTGCCGCCCTACGGCAGCCGCCGCTGGCGC
The DNA here is from genome assembly GCA_003158705.1 of Actinomycetota bacterium. Classification (GTDB taxonomy): domain Bacteria; phylum Actinomycetota; class Thermoleophilia; order UBA2241; family UBA2241; genus FEN-672. The sequence goes on along the minus strand of PMKX01000191.1, from coordinate 668 downwards.
ACTTCGTCGGCGATGGCAGTCGCCAGCTCGGCCAGCGGCTGCGAGCCTTTCTCCTCACCGCGCTCACGCACGCTGACGGCACCCGCTTCGGCCTCACGGTCGCCCACGACCAACAGGTAGGGCACCTTCTGCAGCTGACCGTCGCGGATGCGCTTGCTCACGCTCTCGGAGCGGTCGTCGACCTCGGCGCGCAGGGTCACCTCGCCCTGAGAGGCGCGCAAGGCGGCCGCCACCTGGTGGGCGTACGGCGCGTGCCTGTCGGCGACGGGCAGCACCAGCGCCTGCACCGGCGCCAGCCATGTGGGCAGATTGCCGCCGTAGTGCTCCAGCAGGATGCCCAGGAAGCGCTCGATGGAGCCCAGGAGCGCGCGGTGGATCATCACCGGCCGATGCTCCTCGTTGTCGGCCCCCGTATAGGTGATGTCGAGCCGCTCAGGCATGGCGAAGTCGACCTGTATGGTGCCGCACTGCCAGGTGCGGCCCATCACGTCGCGGATGTGGAAATCGATCTTGGGACCGTAGAAGGCACCGTCACCCGGGTTGAGCTGGTAGTCGATCTTCTCGTCGGAGAGCACCGCGGCGAGCGTGCCCTCGGCGAGCTCCCACATCTCGTCCGAGCCGATCGCCTTGGGCGGCCGCGTGCTCAGCTCGATGTGCACGTCGGTGAA
>PMKX01000048.1 GCA_003158705.1 Actinomycetota bacterium | reverse complement strand
GGCCACTCGCCGACGATCATCCTCATGGCCGGTCTGCAGGGCTCCGGCAAGACCACGGCCTGCGCCAAGCTGGCGCGCTTCCTGCAGAAGGACGGCAAGAAGCCGGTGCTGGTGGCCGCCGACGTCTACCGGCCGGCGGCCATCGACCAGCTGGTCACGCTGGCGGAGCGCCTGCACGCGCCGGTCTACGCTCCCGGCAGCCACGTGGACCCGGTCGACATCGCCAAGCAGGGCGTCGTGTTCGCGCGCGAGCATGGCGACGTAGCGATCATCGACACGGCGGGCCGGTTGCACGTGGACGACGAGCTCATGGACGAGCTGGTGCGCATCCGCGGCGCCGTCAAGCCGCACAACATCCTGCTCGTCGTCGATGCCATGACCGGCCAAGACGCGGTGAACGCCGCCGAGCAGTTCCGCCAGAAGGTGGACATCGACGGCGTCATACTCACCAAGCTCGACGGTGACGCGCGTGGCGGCGCCGCGCTGAGTGTGCGCGCCGTCACCGGCAAGCCGATCAAGTTCTGCTCCACGGGCGAGAAGCTCGACGAGTTCGACTACTTCCATCCTGACCGCATGGCGAGTCGCATCCTCGGCATGGGCGACGTGCTCAGCCTCATCGAGAAGGCGGAGAACGCCGTCGACGCCCAGGATGCCGTCGAGATGGAAGCCAAGCTGCGGCGCGCCGAGTTCACGTTCGAGGACTTCCTCGTGCAGATGAAACAGGTGCGCAAGATGGGCTCCTTGTCGAGCATCTTGGGCATGCTGCCGGGCATGCCCGGCATGAAGCAGCTCAAGGGCGTGCAGGTCGACGACAGCCAGCTCGACCGCATCGAGGCGATGATCTTCTCGATGACCGCCGAGGAGCGCCGTCACCCCGAGCTCATCGACGGCAGCCGGCGCCAGCGCATCGCCCGCGGCAGCGGCACCCAGGTGAAGGACGTGAACCTGCTGCTCAAGCAGTTCCGCGAGATGCAGAAGATGCTCAAGCAGTTCTCCAGCGGCAAGCTCGGACGCTTCGGCTTGCCTGGTCTCAAGATGTAGAAGTGCCTGCTTGCGGCGCTTTCTTGCAGGCGCTCCAGGCAGCGCGTATCATCATGCAACGCTGGAACCCAGGCCGTGAGGCGGCTCTGACCTGTGCGCGAGAGGGTGATGAGGTAGTTGGCCGTTCGAATGAGATTGACCAGAGTAGGCAGTGCGAAGAAGCCCACATACAGGATTGTCGTGGCCGACGGGCGAGCACCCCGCGACGGCCGCTGCATCGACACCATCGGTCAGTACGACCCGCGGCAAGAGCCGTCGTTCATCGAGATCGACGCTCAGAAGGCGAGCGAGTGGCTCAAGAAGGGCGTGCAGCCATCAAGGACCGTGAAGAGGCTGCTGGCCATCAAGGGCATCGATCTCTAAAGCGGGTGTCGCACTGACGACGGAGGGAACGGGATGTTGAAGGACCTGCTGGAGTACTTGGCCAAGGCACTCGTGGATAGTCCGGATGAGGTCCATGTGGAGGCTACGGAGACCGACACCACCGTCGTGCTGGAGCTCTCGGTGGCTAAGGACGACGTGGGCAAGGTGATCGGCAAGCAGGGGCGCATCGCTCGGGCGCTGCGTACGATCGTCAAGGCGAGCGCCGTCCGCGACGGCAAGCGCGCCATCGTGGAGATCGTCGACTAGGGCGATGACTCAACCCGGCGGTCTGTGGGTCTGTGGCACATTGGGCCAGGCTCACGGGCTCAAGGGGGAGCTGTATCTGGACCTGGCCCCCGACGGTCACCGATACCTGACCATGGGAGCCAGGTTCTTCGTGTATCGAGAGGGCGCCGGCGAGCCCGAAGCGGTGCGCGTCGAGCGCACCGGGGGCACCGACCAACGCCCTCTCGTACATGTCGCACAGGCCGCCACACGTGAGCAGGCCCTGGCCTTGCAGGGCGCGACGCTCATGGCCGGCGGCGGCCACTTGGACGCCATCCCGTACCATCGTGTCGGCTCGCTGCTCGGCTTGCGTGTCGTGTGCGGCTTGCGCGAGCTGGGGGAGGTCGCAGACGTGCTGACCGCGCCGGCCCAGGACGTGCTCGACATACGCGGGCCGGACGGCGAGCACACACTTGTGCCACTGGTGGAGGAGCTGGTGACGGTCGATCTCGAGAGCGGCACGGTGAGTGTCAGGGAGGGTCTGCTGTGAGTCGGGCAGGGCGGCCGTGAAGATCGACGTCTTCAGTCTCTTTCCGGAGGCGTTCACGTGGTATCTCGACCAGGTACACGTGGCAAGAGCCCGTAGCTTAGGCAACGACCTGCGCGTGTGGAACTACCGTGACTACACGCCCCTCAAGCACGCCCAGGTGGACGATACCCCGTTCGGCGGCGGTGCCGGCATGGTCATGCGCATCGACGTGGTGTGTGCGGCGCTCGAGGCCGTGTACGAGGCCGACGCCGCCCGCGTCCGCGAGACGCGCCGCGTGGTCGAGCTCACGCCCAAAGGGCGTCAACTCGACGATGCGCTGGCGGCCGAGCTGGCCGGCGGCGATCTGTGCCTGTTGTGCGGCCGCTACGAGGGCATCGACGAGCGCGTCACACACGTGGTCAGCGACAGGGTCTCCATCGGCCCCTACGTGCTCAGCGGCGGCGAGGTCGCGGCCATGGCGGTGCTCGACGCCGTGATCCGCAAGGTCGCCGGCGCCGTCTCCAATCCTGAGAGCGTCACGGCCGAGTCGTTCGCGCCGGAGCTGGACGGCGGCGTCGAGTATCCGCACTACACGCGTCCTGCCGAATACCGCGCCTGGACGGTGCCGGAGGTGCTCCTCAGCGGCGATCATGCGAAAGTGGCTCGCTGGCGCCAGGAGCAGATCCGGCGGCCACCGACTTGACGTGGCGGAGCGGCCCGGGCACATCGTGCCCGGGCACCGACGACACATCATGCGAAAGTGGCTCGCTGGCGCCAGGAGCAGGTCCGGCGGCCACCCACTTGACGTGGCGGAGCGGCCCGGGCACAAGGCGCCGCGAGCGCCCGCTTTGCGCCGCCGTCGGTTGTCTGGTACAGTTGCCGCCGCGTTTCGCACCAGGAGAGGTCCCCGTGGGAATCATCGAGAACATCGAACGTGAGCAGCTGCGCCAGGACATCCCGCAGTTCAAGGCCGGCGACACCGTCAAGGTGCATTTCCGCGTGGTCGAGGGCACCCGCCAGCGTACACAGCTCTACCAGGGCATCGTCATCAAGCGCCAAGGTCAGGGTGTGCGCGAGACGTTCACGGTGCGCAAGCAGTCGTTCGGCGTCGGCGTAGAGCGCGCCTTTCCGCTGCATTCGCCCAAGATCGAGAAGATCGAGGTCGTGCAGATCGGTGACGTGCGCCGTGCCAAGCTCTACTACTTGCGCCAGAAGGTCGGCAAGCAGGCCCGTGTGCGCGAGAAGCAGCGCTAGCGCGGCCGCTCCCTGCGGGGACCGTCCAGCACCGCCGTGAAGCGCAGGACCATCATCGAGTACGCCCTTATCGCCATCGTGGCGATCGTGCTGGCGCTCGTCGTCCAGGCTTATGTAGTCAAGCCGTACCGCATCCCTTCGGCGTCGATGAACGACACGCTTCTCCCCGGCGATCGCGTGCTCGTCAACCGGCTTGTCTACCACTTCCGCGACGTGCATCGCGGCGACATCATCGTCTTCCGCTATCCGGTCGATACGCACTGGGTGTTCATCAAGCGTGTCGTGGGGCTGCCCGGAGACACACTGCAGACCAAGGGCGGCCTGCTCTATGTCAACGGCAAGCAGCTCAGTGAGCCGTATATCCGCAAGGTGAACGGCGTACCGGAGACCACCGATCCGGGGCAGCCTGCCCCGGGTACGACCATGGCGCCGCCATGGTCGCTCAGCAAGCCGTACAAGGTTCCCAGCGGCAACTACTTCGCCATGGGTGACAACCGTACGCAGAGCGACGACAGCCGCACTTGGGGCCCCGTGCCCGCCAAAGATCTCATCGGCAGGGCGTTCTTCGTCTACTGGCCGCTGACGCGCATCCGCCGGCTCTAGCCGGTCTGCCGGCGTGAACGAGCGCTTCGCGTTCGATCTCTCTCGAGCCGGGAGAGTGCTGGTCGGCGGCGCCGACGAAGCCGGCAGAGGATGCCTCGCGGGGCCGCTGGTCGCGGCGGCCGTCTCATTCGCCTACGCATCGTGGACCGACGACGACTTCGCTGCGGTCGAGCGGGTGGACGACTCAAAGCGGCTGTCGCGTCAGCTGCGCGCGACTCTCTACGAGGAAGTGCTCCGGCGGGCACAGCACGTGGTCGTGGTCGCCTACTCGGCGGCGAGCATCGACCGGCGCGGGCTGCAGCGCTGCAACGTGGAGGCGCTCGGTGCGGCGGTCTGCTCTCTAGAGCCTACACCGGCCGCCGTGTTCGTCGACGGCTTCGCTCTGCCCGGATGCTCTGCCGCGCACGAGCCGCTCGTGCGCGGCGATGCGCGCTCGGCGGCGGTCGCCGCCGCCTCGGTAGTGGCCAAGGTGACCCGCGACCGTGTGATGCTGGCCATGCACGAGCGCTTCCCGCAATACCGGTTCGACCAGCACGTCGGGTATGCGACCGAGCTGCATCAGCAGATGATCACCGCGCACGGCGTGTGTGAGCTGCACCGGCGGTCGTTTGACGCGATCAGCTACCGTCAGCTGGGGCTGCGCTTCGAGGGGTGAAGCGCTTGAGCAGGCGCTAGCAGGCCGGCGCCGGCAGCTCGACGACCGTGGCCCGGTCGCCGGCGACGGCGACGATGAGGTCGCGGGTCTCCGGGTGACACGTGAACAGCAATACCTGACGATCACGGGAGAAGTCGGCGAGCACGGCAGCCACGGCTTTGGCTCGTGGGGGGTCGAAGTCCACCAGCACGTCGTCCATGATGAGCGGCAAGGCGGCGCCGCGCTGGGCGAACTCGGCCGCAAGACTGAGGCGCAGGCAGAGGTAGAGCTGCTCGGCCGTGCCCCGGCTGAGGTCGACGGTGGACTTGGCAACACCGTCGCGCTGGAAGACCGTGAGCTCGCTGCCGTCGCCCTGACGCACGACCCGCTCGTAGCGACCACCGGTGACCGCGGCGAACAGCCGCGACGCCTGCGCCAGCACGCGCGGCTGATGTTCCTGCACATACCGGTCGAGCGTAGAGGCCAACAGCGCCTGCGCCAGCCGTGCGCGCCGCCACTGGTGCACGATGCCGTCCAGATGGGCGATCAGCGTCTCGCGACGGGCGTCGAGCGCCGCCACGTCGGCCGACTGTTCTAGCGCGGCAAGGGCAGTCTTGGCGTCCTGCCGCGCCTCGACGGCGGCGTCGCGAGCGCGAACCAGGTCGCGCAGCTCGCCAGCGAGGTACTGCTCCTCGTCGGCCCAGGTCGCCGGCTCGCCGGCGGCCAGTGCGCTGCGCACATCCTCTACGGACTCGCGCTCTCGGGCACCGCTGGCCAGCGTGCGACGGAAGCCGGCCACGCGGGCTTGCAGCTCGCGACGCCGACCGTGCGCGACGCCCAGCTGCTCGACAAGCCCGGCCAGGCGTTCGCCGCTCAGGTCCGCGCCGGCGGCGTCTATGGCACGCGCACGCTCTTCCCACTCGCCGACCAGCCGCGTGGTCTCGCCCAGCTCGCCCTCGACCCTGGTCAGTTCGCGCTGTTGACGGCGTGCCTCCTCGACGCCGGCGAAGAAGTCGATGACGCCCTCCGGCGAGAGCGCCGCCGGCACGCCTGTCCTGCTCTTCCAGGCGACCCACGCGGCATCGAGACGGGCGGTCGCCTCCTGAGCCGAGCTGAGCGCCGAGGCCTCGCGCGCGAGTGCCTGCTCCGCCTCGCCGAGACGAGCATCCACACCGGCAAGCTCGCCGTGCAGGCGCTGCTGCGTGGCGTGCGCCACTCGCTGGCCCGTTTGCCGCAAGGTGATCAAGACGATGGCCGGGACGCCCAGGAGCAACGCCGCCGCCAGCACGGCGATTCCGGCCACGGTGCTGCCGGCGATCAGCAGCGCAGCCCCGACCGCAGCGCCCACAGCGGCGGCAGTCGCCACGACCCAGCGTGCCGGCGTGCCCGCGCCGGCAGCGGAGCGGCTCGTGGGCGCATCCGGATGTGCAAGCCAGCGTTCGCGCTCGCGAAGAAGCGCA
>PMKX01000072.1:8115-12916 GCA_003158705.1 Actinomycetota bacterium | reverse complement strand
GTCCACGTCAGCGTCGGTCATGATTATGATCTTGTGGTAGCGCGCCTGGGTGAGATCGAACTCGTCGAGGATGCCGGTGCCCATGGCGCTGATCATCGTCAGGATCTCGATGTTGGCGAGCACCTTGTCGATGCGCGCCTTCTGCACGTTGATGATCTTGCCGCGCAACGGCAGGATGGCCTGGAAGGAGCGGTCGCGCGCCTGCTTGGCGGAGCCGCCGGCCGAGTCGCCCTCCACGAGGTACAACTCCGAGAGATGCGGGTCGCGGATGGAGCAGTCGGCCAGCTTGCCTGGCAGCGTAGAGCCCTCGAGCAGGCCTTTGCGACGCGTGAGGTCGCGAGCCTTGCGGGCCGCGTTGCGCGCCCGCGCCGCGTTGATGGTCTTCTCGATGATCTGCCGCGCCTCGGGCGGGTGCTCCTCGAGGAACTCAGCTAGCTTGGCGTTGACCGTGGTCTCGACCAGCGTGCGCACCTCGGTGTTGCCGAGCTTGCTCTTGGTCTGGCCCTCGAACTGCGGGTTCTTGAGCTTGACCGAGACCAGCGCCGTGAGGCCCTCGCGCGTGTCCTCGCCGCTGAGGTTCTCCTCTTTCTCCTTGAGCAGGCCCTTCTGGCGGGCGTAGTCGTTGATGGTGCGCGTGAGGGCGGCGCGGAAGCCCGAGAGATGCGCGCCGCCCTCGGTGGTGTTGATGTTGTTGGCGAAGGTGAAGATGGACTCGTTGTAGGACGCGTTCCACTGCAGGGCGACCTCGACCTGGCCGTCCTCCGTCTCGTTGTCGAAGAAGATGATGCTGCGGTGGACCGCGTCCTTGTCACGGTTGATGTAGGTGACGAAGTCCTGGATGCCGCCGGCGTACTGGTACGAGACGCTCTCGCCCTCGGCGCGGTCGTCTACCAAGTCGATGCGCAGGTTCTTGGTGAGAAAGGCCGTCTCGCGCAGACGCTGCGAGAGCACGCGGAAGTCGAAATCGACCTCGTCGAACACGTCCGGGTCGGCCATGAACGACACCGTAGTGCCGCTGGGGGCGTCTTTCTCAAGCTTCTTGACCTTCTCGAGCGACGTGACTGGTGCACCGCGCTCGTAGCGCTGATGCCACTGGTAGCCCTCGCGGAAGATGTCGAGCTCGAGCCACTCGGAGAGCGCATTGACTACCGAGACGCCGACCCCGTGCAGGCCGCCGGACACCTTGTAGCCCTGGCCGCCGAACTTGCCGCCGGCGTGCAGCATGGTGAGCACGACCTCGGCGGCGGGCTTTTTGAACTTGGGCATGATGCCGACGGGGATGCCGGCGCCGTCGTCGATCACCGTGATCGAGTTGTCGGGATTGATCGTGACCTTGACCGTGGAGCAGCGGCCGGCGAGCGCCTCGTCGACGGAGTTGTCGACGACCTCGAAGACAAGGTGGTGGAGCCCGCGAGGACCGGTGGAGCCGATGTACATGCCGGGGCGCTCGCGCACCGGCTCGAGGCCCTCGAGTACCTGGATATCCTTCTCGTCGTAGCTCGACTTCTTCAACGAACCTCGCAGTGGCCCCGGGATGGGGCTGGGAGTAGGCCGGCGGGCGCGCTGTGCGCTCTTCGGATTATACCAAATCCAGTCCCCTGGCCCAACCCATTTCGACCACAAAAAACGCCGCACAGGGCGGCATTTCGCGGCGCCAAGGGGTTGACCTAGCGGGGCGGTAGCAGAGGCCCGTCGACAGATGCCTCCAGGGCCGCTCTGACCGCCGCCCTAAGCTTCTCATCACGCAGCGCCTCCGCACACGTCGCCGCCTCGCTCGCTTGATGTGGCGCAAGCTTGCGCCAACGCTCTTCAGTGTTCGCCGCCGGGGGCTCTTCCACCTGCCGCACAGGCGTGGCCCGCGTCACAAAACGGAGCTTGGCGACGGGGTTGCCGGCGTCCAGAGCCGACATGCGCTGCAAGATGGTCTCGCCAAGGTAGGTGAGCTCCGAGCTCCACACCGAGGACTCGCACTCGATGGTGAGCGTGCCACGGGCGAAGCGCCGCAGCTTGGTGACGGCGTTGACCTGCGCGCCGGCCGACTGCTGCCACAGGGAATAGGCCAGCGCCTCTTCGCCGGCGCCCAGGCGCTGCGCCGCCGACTGCATGATGTCGCCCAGCCGGCGCAGATCAGCCATCGGACCCCGGGGCGCCTTCGCCGAGCTCTTCGCTGGGGTCTCCGCCAGGCGCGTCGCCGGCGGCTGCACGGACGACGCCTCGTTCGCCCAGGTGGGCGTTTTCGCCAGCGCCCTCCTGGACGCTGTCGCCTTCGCCCTCCTGAGTGAGGGGCAGCTGGATGATGGCCGCCTGCTGCAACTCCTCCTCCGTGAAGTAGTGCAGATTGGTAGTAGTGACGATAGCCTGCCCCGGTGACGTCAAAAGGCGCACCAGCAGGCGGCGGCGGGAGTCGTCGAGCTCGCTCATGACATCGTCCAGGAAGAGCGTGCCCAGGTCGCCGGTCGTCTCCTCAGCCACGGCGCGCTCGGCGAGCAGCAAAGCGAGCACGGCGGCGCGCTGCTCGCCCTGCGAGCCGAACAGCCGCAGGTCGCGTTCGCCCTCCGTGAAGACGATGTCGTCGCGGTGCGGCCCGAAGGTGCTGTGGCCGCGCTGGGTCTCGCGCCCGCGCCGCGCCTGCAGCGCCGCCAGACAGGCGGTCTCGTCGTAGTCGATCTCAGCCAGCTGGGAGACCAGGCGGAGTCCGAACCGGCCCTCGCCCGGCGCCAGGGCCGCGGCCACCTCGGCGAAGTGCCCCGCCAGGGCTGCGACCATCGTCCGGCGGCGGCGGCCCAGCTCCACGGCGGCGTGCGCCAGTTGCGTGTCCCACGGGTCGAGCGAGCTCGGCGGCGAACCGTCGCGCAAACGCACGAGCTGCATGTTGCGCTGCCGCAGGGCCGCCTGGAGCTCCGCGTGCGCCGCCTCGTACCCGGGGTCGAGACCGGCGGCAAAGACGTCGACGTGAGCGCGGCGGCGCGCCGGGCTGCCCTTGATGAGCAGCAGGCTCTCGGGCACGAAGATGAACACCTGGGCGCGCCGCCGAAGCTGGTCGGCGGCGGCCTCGACGCCGTCGATGCGGATGCGCTTGCCCTGGCCAGGAGCGTAGGCGACCTCGACGGCGTGCTGCGGCTCGGCGCCACCGCCTGCGTGCTCGGTCAGCCGCACGTCCACGCGTGTGAAGACCTCGCCCCAGGTGATCAGCTTGTCTTCGCGGCGCGTGCGCGGCGACGCGGCGCGCAGCGCGAAGAAGGCGCCCTCCAGGAGGTTGGTCTTGCCGGTCGCGTTCTCGCCGGCGACGATGTTGAGGCCCGGCTGCAAGGCGACGGTGGCATCCCTGTAGGAACGGAAGTTGACCAGCCTCACCGCCGAGACGAACACGCGCGATACTCCTTGCCGCCGACGCTGACCACGTCGCCCGGCACCACGGCATGCCCGCGGCGAGTCTCTACGGCGCCGTTCACGGTCGCCTCGCCGCGTTGGATGATGACCTTGGCCTCACCGCCGCTGGCTGTGGCGCCGGCCAGCTTGAGGAAGGCGCCCAGCGGCAGCGGTCCCTCGATGCGGACGTCGTTCAGCTGCTGAGACGGATCGGCATGATCAGGTACAGGAAGCTCTCGTCCTGACCGGTCACCAAGCCGGGGCGCAGGGGGTTGATGAACTTCAGCGTCACCTGCTCGCCGTCGACACTGTCGGTGCCGTCGACCAGAAAGGCGGCGTTGAAACCGATCTCGAACTCCTCGCCGGTGAACTCGATCTCGAGCTCTTCCTCGGCTTGGCCGACGTCCTGCGTGACGGCGCGCAACGTGAGGCGCCCAGGAGCGAAGCCGAGTCGCAAAGGCGCGTTCTTCTGTGCCAGAAGGCTGATCCGCCGTGCCGCCGAGAGGAACTCCTCCTTGCCCAAGGAGATCATGTGGTCGAAGCTCTCCGGCACCAACTGGCGGTAGTTCGGGAACTGGCCGTCGATGAGGCGCGAGGCGATCCACACGTCGCCCTGCGCATCGGCTACCTTGAAGAGCGCCTGGTTCTCGCTGACGGCGACCTCGATGTCACCTTCGCCCATGGTCGCCGCCAGGCGGGCCACCTCAGAGAGAGCCTTGACCGGCACGATCGCCTCGACCTCTTGGCCGGAGTCGCCGCCGAGGGGCGTCTCTTTGACACTGAGCCTGTAGCTGTCGGTGGCCACCATCTTGAGCACACCGCCGGCAATGGTGACGAGCACACCAGTGAGAATAGGCCGCGTCTCGTCGCGGGAGGCAGCGCGGCCGACCTTGTTGAGCGTCTCCACGAACGGATCGCGGCCCACCGTGAAGCCGCCCGACGTGTCAAAGGCGGACATCTGTGGAAAGTCGCTGGCCACCCACGAGTTGAGTGAGAAGCGCGCCTTACCGCTGGCCACCTCGATCGTCCTGCCGTCCTTGAGCTCGACCACGACCTCNNGCCAGCGAAGCCTTGATGGAGATCTCCATGTCGGTGGAGTAGAGATCGAGACGTCCGTCCTTGGCCTGAAGCAGGATGCCTGAGAGGACCGGCAACGCACTGCGCGTGGAAACGCCACGGGCAAGGGTGTTCAACTTGTCCACGAGGGAGTTGCGGTCACACTTGAGTCTCATCCCTGCTCCTTATGTACTTTAGTAAGAGAGATATCTCTTCATCATCGTCATAGCGCCTGTTGATGATGTGGAGACAGCTTGTTGTTCCTGCACCTCTTGTGAAGGCTTAAGCGCAGAGCCTTGTGTATGGAGTGTGCACAACCGTGCTCACCTTTCACCATCTGCGGTATGGACGCGAGAAGCATAGTCTCTTGGGGCCG
>PMKX01000072.1:2493-8061 GCA_003158705.1 Actinomycetota bacterium | reverse complement strand
TCGCGCGCCAAGTACATGGCTATTTGGCGCGCATAGGCGATGTCCTGGCTGCGCTTGTCGCCGCGCAGGTCGTTGACGTGCAGGCCGAACTGGCGAGCCACCTCGGCCTGCACCATCTCGACCGTGACCGGGTGCGCATAAGCTTTGGGAAGGATGTCGCGCAAGGCCTCTTTGGTGACCTCGAGATCCACTTCGCCGCCGTGCACCGAGGCGTAGCTGACCACTCTGGTCAAGGCGCCGTACAGCTCGCGGATGTTGGCGGTCACGCGGCTCGCCATGTACTCGAGCACCTCGGGATCGGCGATCTTGAAGCCCTCCCACTTGACCTGCTTACGCAAGATGGCGATGCGCGTCTCCAGGTCGGGGCGGCCGATATCGACGACCACGCCTTGGCCGAAGCGCGAGCGCAGGCGCTCCTCGAGCGCTTCGAGCTCGCGCGGTGGCCGGTCCGAGGTGATGACGATCTGCTTGTCGGCCTCGTAGAGCGAGTTGAAGGTGTGGAAGAATTCGACCTGCGTCTGCTGCTTCTCGGCCAGGAACTGCACGTCGTCGATGAGCAGCACGTCGTTGTCGCGATACGATTGTTTGAAGCCCTCGATGCGCCCCTTGTCGGTGACGGCGTTGATGAAGTCGTCGGTGAAGCGCTCGACCGTGACGTACTTGACCTGCAGCGTCGGGTCCTTGGCCAGCGCGGCATGAGCGATCGCCTGGATGAGGTGCGTCTTGCCGAGGCCCGTATCGGCGTACATGAACACAGGGTTGTAGGCGGCGGCGGGCGCCTCGGCCACGCTGCGTGCCACGGCCGTCGCATACTCGTTGTGGGGGCCTATGACCCAGCGGTCGAACACGTAGCGCGGGTTGAGGTCGGCAAGCACGTGGTTGCGTCCGGCGGGCGGCCGCGTAGGAGCGGGCGGCTGGTCCGGCGCCGCCGGCTCCGGACCTGGCGGCGGCACCGTGACCTCGGCCTCGGCGGCCCGCGCATCTACCGCTACCCGGAGCTGCACCTCGCCGCCGAGCACGGCGTGCAGGGCGTCGCCGACCACGCTGCCGAAGCGGCGCTCGATCCAGTCGCGGGCGAACTCGTTGGGCACGCCCAACACGAAGGTGGTGCCGTCGAACTCGAGCGGCACAGTGCGCTCGAACCACAGGCGGAAGGTGGGGTCGTTCACCTGGCCCCGGAGGTGGGCTTTGGCCTCGGTCCAGATGAGTGTCAGTTGGTCGTCGATGGCTCTTCCGCCCCGCTGGTGGAGGGATGCGGCTGCCAACCCCGGGTACTTGGACGCTTCAGAAGAGAGTGTCGAGGAGGTTCGCACCATCCTCGCTCAAGGCCCGCTTGCCGTCGCCGCGCGAGTCTATCAACCCCATCTTCTGCAGTAAACCGAGCTCCCGGAAGGCGGTCGCCGGGGCGACGCCGAGCTCCTTGCCGATGGCCGTGGGGCCCGCTACACCCAGCTCCATGAGGAGCACCAGCACGCGCTTCTGACGCGTGGTGAGCTTGACCTCGGCCCGGCGCGCAGGCGGCTGCGTCTCCGGCGCCGGCTCCTTGGGCAAGCTGATGGTGAACACGGCGCCGCTGCCGAGATTGTCCTCCACGGTGAGCACGCCGCGCAGGAAGGTCAGCGACTCGCGCGCTATCGGCAGGCCGGAGCCGACGCCGCGGATCACGCGTCGCTGCTCGGCGGTGGCGGTGGTGAACCCGGGCAGAAAGGCTCGAGCCTTGTCCTCGAGCCCGGGCCCGTGGTCGGCGATGCGGATCACCTGGCCGCCGTCGAGGATAGTCACCACCACGTCGCGGAAGTATGCGTGGATGAGGTTCTCGATCAACTCGTTGATGACCGTGTAGGGCACCTGCCCGCCCTGCTCGCGGCAGGCGTGGTAGGTCTTCTCGGCCAGCGAGGCGATAAGGGCCGGTGCGTCCTCCGCCTCGACGGTCAGCACGCGCGGCGGGCTGGTGAGAGTGTCGTACACGGCGATGCGCGGCGCTGCCGAACCGTGCAGCGCCGCCGGCGGGTCGTCGCCGGCCACCGCTGTGCTGCCGGCCCGTTGCGGGGCGCCGGTCTCTTTGTCGGCGAGAAGCTTGTCGAGGAACGATTCCATGGGGGCGACGAGTATAGCACCGGGCGCGAGCCCAGAGGAGTACCGCCACGGAGCGTGCGAAACGGGCTTTTGCAGGCAAAGAGCCGCAGTTATCCACAGGCTTTTCGGCATCTGTGGAAAGCGCCCGCGCCCGTAGCTCCTTCGGGCCTCACTTTGCCTCGGGTGTGGAGAGCGCCCTTTCACGGCGCTGTGGGGCAGCGACCCGACGACTGTGGCCGTCGCCGCCGCGCCGCGGAGGCCCCGCAACCGGCGGCGAGGCGCGACGCCGCACCAGAAAGCGCTGGTCAGGGCAGATTAGGCAGGTGAGAAAGCCGGGCTCGTCGGTGTCAAGGCAACCCGATCTCGTCAACCCCTTATCCACCGCCGTTGTGAGCCTGGCAGCGTGACAAAAGGAAGTTATCCACACTTTCCACACCCCGGCCCGAACGAAGACAGGGGCCTGTGAAACGGTGTGGATGACTGCGCGGTCCATGGTCGGGGCGGCGGTCGAGTCACGCGGAAGGGGCGCCGGAGTTGGGACATGCCGATGGGCGCGCTACAATGGAAGCGTCCTCGCGGAGCTCCTGACCGAGGAGCTGAGAAGGCGCTTCCTAGCGCCGACGCGTCGAACCTGACCACCTTGCGAGGTGGCGGCGTCCGTGACGCTGCTGGGTAATGCCAGCGAAGGGAGAGTGACTCACCATGACCCGCTCCGCATCTCTGCCGGCAGACACGCCGGCCGATCGTCGGTTGCGCTGGCGCCTGAACGCCAACCCGGCTGGCTGGTCGGTGCCCGTCGTGGCCGAGATGGGGGTGGCCGTCGCCCTCTCGGTCGTGCTCGGCCTGGTGCGTCTCTACACCATGCCGCAGGGTGGCTCGTTGAGCCTCGAGATGCTGCCCGTCGTCTTTGTGGCCGTGCGCCGCGGCCTGGTGCCGGGCGTGGCCACGGGGGTCGTCTATGGGCTTCTGCAGATGGCGCTGCCGGGCGCGTTCATCTACCACCCCATGCAGGCGGCGCTCGACTATCCCCTGGCCTACGCTGCCGTGGGACTGGCCGGCCTGGTGAGGGTGGGCGGCTGGCGCACGCTGGCCGGAGCTGTAGCCGTGGGCTGTGCGGCCCGCTTCGTCTTTCACTTCCTCTCCGGTCTGATCTTCTTCGCCACGTACGCGCCCGCGTGGGAGTCGCCATGGCTGTACTCGATCACCTACAACCTGCTCTACCTGGTACCTGAGGCGGTCCTGACAGTGGTTGTCCTTTGGCCGCTGCTCAAGGCCTACGACGCCGCGTTTCCACAGATGCGCCAGCCACAAGCCTGAGTGCATGGCGACCGTCGTCTTCCTCAACGGTGAGTACGAAGATGCCGGCTACTACCGGCGCTGGTTCGAGGATGGCGAGCGCATCGTGGCCGCCGACGGCGGAGCGGCCTTTCTCATCAATCGCGGCATGTACCCGGACGTGCTCGTCGGCGATCTCGATTCGCTGCCGGCGCGGCTCGTCGAACAGGCGCAGCGCGTCGGTGTGGAGCTTGTGCGCTTCCCAACGCGCAAGGACCGTACCGACGCCGAGCTGGCCGTCGACGAAGCCGTGCGTCGCGGCGCCGGCGAGCTTGTGCTCGTGGGCGCCCTGGGCGGCTCTCTCGACCACACGTTCGGCAACGTGACCGTGCTGCGCCGGCTGGCCGCCAGCGGCATGCCGGCGCGCATCGCGGCCCCCGAGATGACGGTGCGCTGTCTTGTGGCGGGCGAGACCGTGACCCTGAGCGCCCGCCCCAAGACGCGCGTCTCGCTGCTGGCTCTCGAAGACCAGGCACGGGTGACGCTGCGCGGCTTCGCTTACGAGCTTAGCGAGGGCGAGATCCACGCCGACACGTGCCTCGGTCTGGGCAACAGCATCGCCGCGCACCTGCCGACCGTGGCCGTGCACGCCGGCGCCGCGGCCGTGTTCGTCGCCGACGGCGGCGAGACGTTNNTCGTCGCAGGCCTCGCTGCTCACGACGACAGCGCACTTCTGCGAGTACGTGGTGTTGGCCGGCCTCGTGGTGCTGGCGGCCCGATCGTACTGGCCGTCCCGCCCGTGGCTAGCGGGCGCCGCCCTGGGGGTGCTGGCGGGGCTGCTCTACGGGCCGCTGACCGAGGTGGTGCAGCTGCCGTTGCCGTATCGCAGCTTCCAGGTGGGAGACATTCTGGCGGACTGGTCGGGCACCCTGGTGGGCGCCCTGGCGTTCACTGCTGTCTGTGGGTGGCGGGCAAGACGGCGAGCGCTTCGCGCATGATGTGGTCGGCGACCTCCTCACCGGGGATCGCGTAGGCCTGGCGCAACACGAGATCCCGAATGAAGAGGATGAGGTCGCGACGGCCGTCCAGGGCGGGGCCGGGCTTCTGCCGCGCCGCCGAACTATGTCCCTGAGTCTGCACGATAGGCTCCTTGCCTTGCTCACTAGCGGTATCGGACGAGGCTCCGCCGGAGTTTACAAAGACCCGTAAACAAATGAGACTGCACCCGAGGGCGGCGAGGCAGCTGAGCCGCCGCTCGACCCGAGGCGGAGGCCGCACGACGATGACGGCGGAACCCATGATCAGCATCAACAGCGCCCTCGACGAGGTGCTGGCAGCCGTCACTCCGGGGGCGGCCGAAGAGGTCGAGCTGCTCGCGGCCTTCGACCGCGTGCTGGCCGAGACGGTGGTCTCGCCCGAGGACGTGCCCTCCTTCGACAACTCGGCCATGGACGGCTATGCACTGCGCGGCGCCGACCTGGCTTCCGGTCGCTGCGATCTGCTGGTGACGGTCGAGATCCCGGCCGGCCACCACAGCGACGTGCCTTTGGCCGCCGGCGAGGCGGCCAAGATCATGACCGGCGCCCCGCTGCCGCCGGGCGCCGACACGGTGGTGCCCGTGGAGCAGACGAGCCAGGAGGGCGCGACCGTGAGCATCCTGCAGCCGGTCGCGCCCGGTGAGCACGTGCGCCACAGGGCCGAGGACGTCAGGCAGGGCGACGTGCTGCTCGAGCGCGGCACCCTGCTGGGACCGGCCGAGGTCGGGTTGCTCGCCGCCGTTGGCCAAGCTCTCGTGTCGGTCGCCCGCCGCCCCCGCGTGGCCATCCTGGCCACGGGCAGCGAGCTCGTGCCGCCCGGCACGCCGCTCGGGCCCGGGCAGATCCGCAACTCCAACTCCTTCACCGCCCACGGCCAGGTGCTGGCCGCCGGCGGCCAGCCGGTGCCTCTGGGCATCGCCCACGACGACCTGGCGGAGACCCGACGCCTCATCGCGCGCGCCCTCGAGGAAGAGGTCGCCCTCACGTCGGGCGGCGTCTCGGTGGGCGAGTTCGACTTCGTCAAGCAGGTGCAGGAGGAGCTTGGTGTGGAGCGGCGCTTCTGGCGAGTGGCCGTGAAGCCGGGCAAGCCGATGGCGTTCGGGGTGCGCGGCTCCTGCCTGGTCTTCGGCGTGCCGGGCAACCCGGTGGCGGCCATGGTGAGCTTCGAGCTCTACATCCG
>PMKX01000072.1:0-2458 GCA_003158705.1 Actinomycetota bacterium | reverse complement strand
CGCTTCTCGACCACGGGTCCGCAAGGTTCGGGCATCCTGCGCTCGATGGCGCTCGCCGACGGGCTTGCCTTTGTGCCTGCCGGCTACCCAGGCGCGGAGCCGGGCGAGCGTCTCATGGTGATGCTTCTCGAAGGCCGCAGCACGCTGCGGCCGCCGTACCCTGGCTGAGCCGGCCAGGTGCCGGCCCGGGCTGCGCTAGTTGCGGATCTCGAAGCTGGTGAGCTTGCCCCAGACGACCAGCCGGTGGGCGGCGCTGTACAGCGGCGTGCACGTAGTGAGCACCAGAGCGTAGCCGCGGTCGATGAGCACGGTGGTGTCGTTGGGGTCCACGATGGTGGTCTTGGCCACCGTGTAGGTGAAGCGGGCATAGGGCGTCTCGACGTAGATGGGGTCGCCGGGTCGCATCTTGTCGAGACTGTAGAACGGGGCGGCGTAGGTGGTGCGATGACCGGCGACGGCGAACGGGTCGCCTTCGCCCGGCAGGGGCGTCATGCCGTAATGCACGGGGCCACTGCGCAGATAGGGGGTATCGGCTTCCGAAGTCAGGTTGGCCGTGCCGCTCTTGCCCTGCAGTATCACGCTGTTGAGCCCGATGCGGGGGATCTTGAGCCGCCCGACGGGCTTGCCTGGTGAAAGCGTATGTGCGAAGAGTTTGGCCAGCGCCTGCACGCGCGCCTCTTGCCGGCCGGGTTGATTGAGGCTGCTGGCGTTGAGCGCGAGTTGCGGGGCGAAGGCCTTGACCTCCGCGTTATAGGCGTTGCTCAGCCGGCTCTGCTGGATGGTGGCGTAGCCCGACGACCAGAACGGGTAGGCGAGCACAAGGCCGCCGGTGATGAGCAGCAGGTTGCCGGCGCGGCGCAGCAGGCGGCTCTGTCGCGGGTTCTCGCTGTGGCGCCAGAAGGCCAGATGACGAAGGACGGTCATGGCCTCATGGTACGCACGACGTGCCAGCGGTACAAGCGGGCCGGCCGTGCGCCGAGCCACGGCGCGTCTGCTCCAGCCGCTGTGATAGACTCGCAGGCGCCGGGGGAGGAGGCGTGTATGCGATCCTGCAGTGACGTTCACAACCTGCTGCTCGAAGAGGGCATCCCGCATGAGATCGTGCACCTGCCGTCCCTGTCCACTACGGCGCAGCGCGCGGCAGAGCTCCTGGGCGTAGACACGGCTGAGGTCGTCAAGTCCCTCGTCTTCTACATGGACGATGAGCCGACCCTGGTGCTCGTGCCCGGCAACTCCGTCGCCGACGAAGACCGCCTCCGGTCCACCCTGGGTTGTCGCCACGTACGTCTGGCGAAGGCCCAGGAGGTGCTCGCCGTGACCGGGTACCGTCGCGGCGCGGTACCTCCCTGCGGCCTGGCCACCTCCCTGCCTGTGGTCGCCGACCCGAGCGCGTTCGTGCCGCCGGTCGTCTACTGCGGCGGCGGCACCACCACCACCATGCTCAAGCTGCGCAGCGAAGACTTACGCCGCCTCGTGGCGCCGCGCCTGGAGACTATCGCCGCCGCGTCCAGCGAGGGCTCGACCACGACGTGGGTGGCTGTGCCCAAGAGCGTGCGGCAGCGGACTCCCAAGCCATAGACTAGCTACGCGCACGGCGGCGAGCGGGAGCGGCGAGCATGGCGAGGGACGATCACACCGTGGGCTCAGGCGGCCGTCTGAGCGTGCTTTCCGAGACCGACCTGGAACGGCTCGACGCCGCCGCTCTCGATGTGCTGGCCACGGTCGGCGTCTCGCTGCCGTCCGCCGCCGCCCAAGCGGCTCTGGTGGCGGCCGGCGCGCACGCCGACGGCGCCCGCGTGACCATAGAGCCCAAGCTCGTGCGCGAACTGGTCGCCCGGGCGCCCCGCCATCTTACGTTGGGCGGCCGGGCGGCGCCCGCGCTCGTCACCGGCCGGCGCTCGCTGCTCACAACCGACGGCTGCTGCGTGGAGATCTACGACCTCGAGACCGGCGAGAAGCGTGCCACCGTGGCCGAGGACGTCGTGGCCATCACGCGTCTCGTGGACGGCATGGAGGAGATCGACTTCGTTTGGCCGTCGGTGAGCGCTCAGGACCGACCGGCGGCGGCGCGCGGCCTGCACGAGCTCTACCTGACGCTGGCCAACACGGGCAAGCACGTGCAGACGGTGACGGTCGTCGAGCCCCAGGCAGCTGCCGTGGCCACAGAGATGGCGCACGCCGTAGCCGGCGGCGAGGCGCGCCTGCGCGCCGCGCCGCCCATCTCAGCGCTGCTCGGCACGGTCACGCCGCTGGGCAACGACGCCGGCACACTGGAGGCGGGCCTCGCCTTCGCTGCCGCAGGCATACCGATCGGTTTCGTCACCATGCCGATGGGCGGCTCCACGACACCCATCACCATGGCCGGCTCGCTGGTCGTGGGCATAGCCGAGGCGCTCAGCGCCGTGGCCATGATCCAGGCGGCGCATCCGGGGGCGCCGGTCTTCATCTGCTTCATCCC
>PMKX01000226.1 GCA_003158705.1 Actinomycetota bacterium | reverse complement strand
GCGCGCGCCGTAGCGACGCCTATGCGCAGGCCGGTATAGGAGCCCGGCCCCAGGCTGACGACCACGGTGCCGACGGCCTCGATGTCGATGGCGGCGGCGCTCAGGATCGCGTGCACGAACGGTAGCAGGAGCTGCGTGTGCGCCGGGCCATCCTCGGCGTGGCGTTGACCGAGCAGCTCGCCCGAGGGCGCGAAGAGTGCTGCCGAGCAGGCCCGCGTGGCCGTCTCCAACGCCAGGATCATGAAGCCTCCCCGGCCTGAGCCGGCGACTCAGATGTGACGGTCGCTGAAATACCGGCGCCGGCCAGCCCGGCCATCAGCTCCGAGGTGAGTGCCGACCGTGCCAGTACGCTAGCGTTCCGGCTGGTGAGCGTCTCGTGCGCCAGCGACACGCCAAGGTCGGCGGCGGGCAGCTCCATGGTCGCCGCCTCAGGCCACTCCACGAAGACGATCGACTCGCCATCGAGGTAGTCGCTCCAAGCGAACAGGGCCGCGTCATCGCCAGGCGACAGCCGATAGAGGTCGAGGTGATGCAGCCGCGTGCCGCCGCGGCCCACNNCATGGTGAAGGACGGACTCGTGATGGCACCGCGCGCGCCGAGGGCGCGCAGCGCCGCGCGCACGAGCGTCGTCTTGCCCGTGCCCAGCTCGCCATGCAAAGTCACCACGGCCGGCGGCCGCAGAAGGCCCGCCAGCACACGGCCGAAGCGACGTGTGACCACCGGCGAGGCCAGGTGGACGGCGACCATCTAGAACAGGCCGAGCTGCTCAGTCGGCCCCGGGTCGACGCCTCCTCCGGCGGCCGAGAGCGCACCCGAGTCGACCGCCCGCTCCACCGGCGTTCCGGCGCCCTCGCCGGCCGGTTCGGGCAACGTCGACTCTGGCAGCGGTGAGGCCAGCAGCTCCGGCAACTTGACGATGTCCTCTCGCAAGGTCGCAAGCATCGCCGGCGTGTACAGCGCCGCCGCCGGATGGAAGATCGGATAGAGGTACACCGCGCGGCCACCGAACTCGCGCAGCTGCGCCCGGCCGCGCACACGGGTGATGCCGGTCGGCTCGCCGGAGAGCAGCTTGGTGGCGAAGTTGCCCAAGGTGCAGACGACCCGCGGCTGGATGAGAGCGATCTGGCGCCACAGGTACGGCTCGCAGGCGGCGATCTCGTCGGGTCGCGGGTCACGGTTGTCGGGCGGCCGCGACTTGAGCACGTTGGCGATGAACACCTGGCTGCGCTGCATGCCGATCGAGGCAAGCAGCTCCTCGAGCAGCTTGCCGGCGGAGCCCACGAACGGACGACCCTGCTGGTCCTCGTGGTAGCCGGGCGCCTCACCGACGAACATCAGGTCGGCGTGCGGGTCGCCCTCACCGAACACCGCTCGCGTGCGCGTCTCGTGCAACGCACAGAGCGTGCACCTCTCGACCTCGCGACGGAGGTCTTCGAACTCGTCGCCGCGCGGTTGGTCAGTGGCAGGTGGCACAGGAAGAGCCGGCGCAGGACGAGCAGCTCTTGCCCGAGCTGCGACCTCCGAGATCCGGCGAAGACGAGTGAACGGCGAACCGCGACAGGAGACGGCGCACGTCGCCCGAGGCACACAGCGGACACACGGGCTTGGTGCCGTTGCGGATAAGCTCCTCGAAGGGCGCCTGGCAGCGCTCACAAATGAACTCGTAGATGGGCATACAGGCTTAGTGTACCACCACGCGCGAGCCGGTACGCCAGGTAGAGAGAAGCCTCTACGGCGAGCCTGCAGCAGCGTCGCGCTGAGCCGCCTCGGCGCCGCGCGCGGCTGATGTTCGCCGGAAGGGCCAAGTGGTGCGGCGTTGACCTGCGGTCGGCCGCGCCCTAAGCTTGGGTCAGGCTTCCGCTTCGAGCCACGTGTGGCAGGAGACGGAGGGAAACCCCAGTGCGCCAGGCCAAGGGCCGGCGCGGTACCGTCCCCCACGGGCGGACTGCAGCCAAGGAGTGCCACGGCTTGTACGACATCGACTCTGCACGCTTCTGCGTCATCGGCCCGGGCCGGCTCGGCTCGGCGCTGGTCGCCAACCTTCTGCGCGCCGGCCTCGACGTGACTGCCGTGGCCGTGCGCGCCTCTGCCGACGCCAGCCCGTCCTCGCAGCCGGCGCGCCTGCCGCTAGCTCAGGCCGTGGCCGGCGCCGACGTGCTCTGGTTCGCCGTTCCCGACGACGCCATCGCCGCCGTGGCTGCCCAGGCGGCCGCGGCCNNTGCCTGCACCCGCTGCAGACCTTTGCCGGCGGCGAGCCTCAGCCTGAGGCGCTCGTGGGCGTGCCGATGGCCGTCACGGGAGAAGGCCAAGCGGCCGCCGCCGGCCACCGCCTGGCCCAACGCCTCGGAGCACGGCCCTTCGCGCTCCCCGAGGCCAACAAACCGCTCTACCACCTGGCCGCGGCGGTAGCCTCCAATCTGCTCGTGGCACTCGAGAGCGAGGCCGCCGAGCTGATGCGTGCCGCCAGCGACGAGCCGGACGCCCTGCAGCTGCTGGGCCCGCTCGTGCGCACGACGGTCGCCAACCTGCTGGCCCAGGGCCCTGAGCGCGCGCTCACCGGCCCGGTCGCGCGCGGCGACGTGAGCACCGTGCGCGCGCACTTGGCGCTCATCGACAAGCACGCTCCGCGCTACGCCGCCGCCTACCAGGCTCTCTCCGCTCAAGCCGCAGCGCTCGCCGCGCCACGGCTCGACGACGAGACGGTGCGCGCGTTTCAGGCGCTGCTCGAGGACGAGGGACGGCCATGAAGATCGTGCGTACCATCGGTGAGGCGCGAGCGGCACTTGCCGCACTGCCGCGGCCACTTGGCCTGGTACCCACCATGGGCGCCCTGCACGAGGGCCACCTGTCGCTCGTCGACGCGGCCCGCGAGCGCTGCGCCACGGTCGCGGCCTCGCTCTTCGTGAACCCCACGCAGTTCGGTCCGGACGAGGACGTCGCCCGCTACCCACGCGACGAGCGGCGCGACCTGGCTTTGTTCGCCGAGCACGGCGTGGACCTCGTGTTCGCGCCCCGGCCCGACGACATGTATCCGCAAGGCTTCGCCACTCTCGTGCACGTCGGCAGCCCGCTCACCGAGGCCTTCGAAGGCGCGGCCCGCGCCAGCCATTTCGACGGCGTGGCGACGATCGTCACCAAGCTGCTTGCTGTCGTCGCCCCCGACCTGGCCTTCTTCGGCCAGAAGGATGCCCAGCAGCTGGCCGTCATCCGCCGCCTGGTGGCCGACCTCGACCTGCCGGTCGAGGTCGTCGCCGTCGAGACCGTGCGCGCGCCCGACGGCCTCGCCATGAGCTCGCGCAACGTCTACCTCGACGAGCGTGAGCGCCCTGTGGCGGCGCGCCTGTACCAGGCGCTGCTGGCAGGGCGCGCCGCAGCGGCCGCCGGAGCGTCGCCGCGCGATGTGGCCGCCGCGGCTGCCGGCGTCCTGGCCGGCGACGTGGCGAGCGGCACGGTCGCAGCTTCCGCTCTGACCGACGACGCCGTGCTCGACACGGCCGGCGCTGCCGCCGGCAGCCCACCGCGCTTCGCTCCGGAGTACGTCGCCGTGGTCAACGCCGACACGTTCCGCCAGGAGCGAACCCTCGGCCCACGCTCGCTGCTCGTCGCCGCCGCCCACCTGGGCAGCACCCGGCTCATCGACAACGTCTCGCTCGCCCCCGCTTCGCCGGGCGAGCCACAACCCGTCCCGAAGACCAGCGCGTACCTCGTCGAGGACGCGACCGCAGGAAAGGAAGGTCACTGATGGCCACCGTGATCGTCAACGCACGCAAGAAGGGCCACGAGCGCGAAGGTCTCGCGCGCGTGGTCACCGGCACGATCGAGCTCGCGAGCCAGGGCAACGCGGACATGATCGGCATCACCGACGAGGTCGCCGAGGCCGTGCGCCGGGCCGGCCTCAGTGACGGCACGGTGACGGTGTTCGTGCCCGGCGCCACGGGTGCCGTGACCACACTCGAGTTCGAGCCCGGCGTGGTGCACGACGTGCAGGAGCTGCTCGACGCCATCACCCCGCCGGAGCGCCACTACCAGCACAACGTCAACCTCGGCGACGGCAACGGCCACTCGCACGTGCGCGCCGGTCTGCTCGGTCCGTCGCTCACGGTCCCGTTCGTCGACGGGCGTCTCGCGCTGGGTCGCTACCAGACCATCGTCTTCTGCGATTTCGACACCCGGCCGCGCCAACGATCCATAGTCGTGCAGGTGATGGGCGTATGACCTCCGGCAACGCCGAGGTTGGAGCTGGAGCTGGAGCCGGAGCCGGAGCCGGAGCCGGAGCCGACAAGATCCTCCTGCAGGTCGCGCTCGACTTCGTCGACCTGCCGCGCGCCCTGTTGGTTGCTCAGGAAGCGGTCGCCGGCGGCGTCGACTGGGTCGAGGCCGGCACACCGTTGATCAAGGCCGAAGGCCTCCAGGCCGTGCGCGAGCTCAAGGCGGCCTTTCCCAGCCACACGATCGTCGCCGACCTGAAGACCATGGACGCCGGCCGCATCGAGGTCGAGTACGCGGCCAAGGCCGGCGCCGGCGTGGTCGGCGTGCTGGGCGCCGCCTCCGACTCGACCATCAAGGAGTGCATCGAGGCGGCGCGCAACTACGGCTGCCGGCTCATCGTCGACATGATCGAGGTCGCCGACCCCGTCACCCGGGCCCGGCAAGCCGAGGAGTGGGGCGCCGACTTCGTCGGCATCCACACGGCGATCGACCAGCAGATGCGCGGGGAGTCCCCGTTCGAGACGCTCAAGGCCGTGGCCGAGACCGTGGTCATCCCCGTCTCGGCGGCCGGCGGCATCAACAGCGAGACGGCGGCGGCGGCTGTGGAGGCCGGCGCCAGCATTGTCGTCGTCGGCGGAGCGATCATCAAGGCGACCGACGGGGCAGCCGCGGCAGCAGAGATCCGCCGCGCCGTCGACGAACGCGTTTCCATCGCTACGACGCTCTACAAGCGCACCGGCGAGGACAACATAC
>PMKX01000115.1 GCA_003158705.1 Actinomycetota bacterium | reverse complement strand
GGTGAGCAGCGCCGTTTGGCCCTGGCCGGTGTGCTGGCCATGCGGCCACGGGTCCTGTTGCTGGATGAGCCGTTCGCCAGTCTCGATCCCGGCGCTCGTCGCGAGCTCGGCGATGTGCTGCGCACGTTGCTCGCGACCGGCATGAGCATGGTGCTGGCGACCCACGATGTGGACCAGGCCTGGGCCCTGTGTGACGAGCGCGTGATCCTCTCCGCAGGCCGCGTGGTCGCCGCCGGCAGCTGGGAGTTCGGCAACGGCGGCGAGGAGGCTCTCGAGCGGGATCGCTTGCGCACTCCTAGTTTGGTCGAACTGTGGCGGCGGTTGGGGCGCCAGACGAGTGGGGCGCCGAGATCGGCCGCAGAGGCCGCCGAGGAGCTGTCGTGAGAGCCGCGATCGCCCAGTATTACCCGGCCGACTCGGTGCTGCACCGNNGTCGTCGCCGTCGTGGCTCTGGTCGTCAGTCGCGTGCCGCCGGTGTGGTTCTGGCGCGGTCTGAAGCCCATTGTCTGGCTGGTCGTGCTCACCTTTGTCGCGCAGCTCCTGTTCGCGCATGGCAAGCCCCTCGTGGCGCTCGGGCCCCTGCGTGTGACTGCGCGCGGCCTGGAGCTGGCGGCCTATTTGACCGTCCGCCTGGTCGTGCTGGTGGTCGTCGGCTCGCTGCTGACCCTGACGACCTCACCTATAGCGCTGACCGACGCGCTGGCGTGGCTCAGCCGCCCGTTGCAACGGCTGCGGGTGCCTACCGACGAGCTGGCGCTGATGGTCACCATCGCCTTGCGCTTCATCCCGACGCTTTTGCAGGAGCTGGAGGCCATCATGCGGGCGCAGCGGGCGCGGGGAGCCGAGTTCTCGCGCGGTGGGCCGCTGCGGCGCTCCCGCGCCCTCGTGCCTGTGCTGGTGCCGCTGTTCGTGGTGAGCTTTCGGCGCGCCGACGAGCTGGCCCTGGCCATGGAGGCGCGCTGCTATGTTCCCGGGGTCCGGCGCACAAGGCTGCACCCCTTGCACGCTCGGGCTCGTGACTTCATGCTCCTGGTGAGCGTGGCGGCGGTCATCGCCGTCGCCTCTCTGGTCTGAGGGCGTAGTGACGAGTCGGCAAACCAGTTGACGATGGAGTGACTTGGCGACGTATC
This sequence comes from Actinomycetota bacterium, assembly GCA_003158705.1. GTDB lineage: Bacteria > Actinomycetota > Thermoleophilia > UBA2241 > UBA2241 > FEN-672. The sequence goes on along the minus strand of PMKX01000115.1, from coordinate 3,290 downwards.
GCCTTGATCTGGCGTACGAAGGTACGCGCTTCAAGGGCTGGGCGCGCCAGCCGGACCAGCGCACGGTGCAGGAAGAGGTCGAGCGCGCTCTGACGGTGGTGCTGGGCGAGCCGGCACGCCTGCGTGTGGCCGGCCGCACCGACGCCGGTGTGCACGCGCTGGCGCAGGTCGCTTCCTTCGACGCACGCGCCGGTCTCGACTGCCGACGCCTGCGTGCGGGGCTCAATGCTTTGCTGCCCGAGGACGTGGCCGTCGCGGCCGTGTCGCCGGCGCCGGACGGCTTCGATGCCCGCTCGGCCACAGCGCGCACCTATCGCTATCGCCTGTGGCTGTCACCGGTGCGTCCGGTGGCCGAGCGACTCTGGGTCTGGAGCCCCCGAGGCACCGTCGACACCGACCTTCTGGTGGCGACGGCGTCGCTGCTGATCGGCCACCGGGACTTCGCCGCCTTCACGCCTTCGGCGCGCCTCTATCGCAGCTGCGTGCGCCATGTGGTGCGTGCGGAGTGGCGGCCGGTTGCGTGCGCCGCGCCGCGGCCGGACGAGTGGGAGTTCGCGATCACGGCCGGCAGCTTCCTGCACAACATGGTGCGCGTGGCCGTAGGATCGATGGTGGACATGGCCCAGGGGCGCATGACGGTGGACCAGTTCCGGACGGCTCTCGAATCGGGCCAACGGCGCCTGATGGGTCAGACCGCCCCGGCACGCGGTCTGGCGCTGGTCGCCGTGGACTACGAGCGCTAGTTGGCCAGGAACTGCTTGATCATGCGCTGGTCGGCCGCCGGGTCGGCGATCACATAGGAGACGCCGCCGATGTACTGCGGCGTGCCCGGCAGGACGTACTTATGGACGTTCTTGCTGGGTGTGCGCCACTTGAGGTAGGCGAGCTCGAGGATCTGTCGCGCCGTGAGGTCGGTGTCCAGGCCGCTCATGAACTGCTTGCCGATCTCGCCAAGCTTGAGGATGTTCCGAGGCTGCAGGATCTTCTTCTCCAGCGCCTGGATGAAGAGCTGCTGACGAGCGGCGCGCTGGAAGTCGCTGTCGACCTCGCGGATGCGCACGTAGAGCATCGCGTACTTGCCGTCGAAGTGGTACCAGCCCTTCTTGAAGATGACCGGTCGCCCCAGACTGGCCACCGTCGACACGGTCTGGGGCACGTACATGTCGACGCCGCCTACGGCGTCGACCAGGCGCGGAAAGCCCTTGAAGGTGACGATCATGAGGTGGTTGATAGGTACACCGCTGAACTCGTGGATGGTCTTCAGGGCCAGGGCCGGCCCGCCCCAGAAGAACGCCTCATTGATCTTGGTCTCACCCTGGCCCTCCACAGGCACACGGGTGTCGCGCGGGATGGAGAGCTCACTGAGCGAGTGCGTCTTGGGGTCGAAGCGCATGAGCATGATGGTGTCGCTGCGGGCCACACCGACGCCCTTGTCGGCACCGACGCCATGGTCGGCGCCGAGCACGAGGATGGTGGTGGGGTGGGAGAGGATGCTGCCCGAGTCCGGCGTGAGCTCGGCGCGTGTCTTGGCGTCGATGCGCTTGTTGCTCTTGGCAACGGCACGGGAAAAGGCGTCGTAGCCCGGCCGTGCCACGAGGAACGCCGTCGCGCCCAAGATGATGAGCAGCGCAAAGAGGCCGACGGGGATGAACCACCAGCGGAAGCGACGCCGGCGAGGACGGGCTTCGTCGGGGCGCAGGGCGCCCTCACGGGAGCCTGCCTCACGGCGAGCCGCCGCGTCAGCGTTGCCGGGCGGCTTGGTTCTGCGGCCGCGCGGCGGGCGCGCCGGCTTGGCGTCGTCGGGTGCGGCACCAGCCCGCCGCGGGCGGTCCGGTGCTCTGAGGCCGGCCAGCTCGTCGTCGGCACGCCGGCTGTGGCCCCGGCGACCGGCGCGGTAGAGCCGGTACGGCTTGTCGTCTTCTGGTTTGCCGGATGTAGGCAACGCTCTGCCCTGATCTTCCATCGGGGACTCGTGGGGCGTGCCTGTTAGCTACGCCCCGGGGCGGGTCATTCCTCTCTCCGGCTCATTGTACACCGTGGTAGGGTAGCCCCGAGATGGCGTCTGGACGCACATTCCTGACGATCGACCTGGGGGGCACCAAGCTCGCTCTGGGCGTGGTCGACGAAGACGCGGTGGTGCTGCGTAGAGCGGTGAGTCCGACGGTGACTGCCGACGCCGCCGGCTGCCTGGCGGACCTCATGGCCCGTGTGGGCGAGATGCTCGCCACGGGACCGGAGGTGGCCGCCATCGGCATCGGCACGGCCTCGATGGTCGACTTCTCCGCCGGGCGCATCGTGGAGTCGACCAATCTGCCCCTGCGCGACGTACCGCTACGCGATCTGGTGCAGGAGCGGTTCGGGCTGCCGGCGGTGGTCGACAACGACGCCACCGTCGCCTGCCTGGGCGAACACCGCTTCGGCGTCGGCAGGGGTGCCGGTGAGATGCTGATGCTCACGCTGGGCACGGGCATCGGCGGCGGCATCATCTGCAACGGACGGCCCTACCGAGGCTTCAGCGGAGCCGCCGCCGAGCTCGGTCACATGATCATCGACGTGCATGGGCCACGCTGCAGCGGCACGTGCCCTGCCTCGGGCTGTCTGGAGAGCTTCTGCTCGGGGCACGCCATCGGCGCGGCGGCCGTTGCCGAGGCTCGGGCGAAGCCGGACTCAGCCCTTGGCCGAGCCCTTGCCGGCGGCGAGGCGGTGGACGGTCCGCTGCTTACCAGGCTGGCCCACGGAGGCGATGGCGACGCGCTCGCGCTCTACGCGCGCATCGGCACGCTGCTGGGCGTCGGCATCGCCAACCTGGTGAACATCTTCAATCCGGAGCTGGTAGTCGTGGGCGGCAGCGTTGCGGCCGCCGGGGACGCGCTGCTCGAGCCGGCACGGCGACAGGTCGTGCGGCAGGCGCTGCGCCCCCAGCGCGACGAGGTGCGCATCGAGCCGGCCCACTTGGGCGAGGACGCCGGCCTGGTGGGGGCCGCGGCTCTGTGCCTGGTGGAGCTTCCCTCGTAGCAGATGCTCCGGCGATCCGCCAGGCACGAAAGCGGACGCTTTCTCTCCGCTTCTTGACAAGGGCGCGGCGCTTTTGGTAAATGAAGGGGAATCTCGCGCGGACCCTGAGATCGCCGCGCCTTACGGGAGGTGAAGGAAGACCCATGGCACATCGGATCACCGAGGACTGTCTTGCCTGCGCGGCCTGCGTCGACGAGTGCCCCAACGAGGCTATCTCAGAAGAGGACCCCATCTACCTGATCGACGCCGACAAGTGCGACGATTGCGCGACCTGC
>PMKX01000088.1 GCA_003158705.1 Actinomycetota bacterium | reverse complement strand
GCGCGCCCATGCCAGAGCGCGCTCGCCGATGGCGCGCAGGCCGTCCTCGAAGCGGCGCTGGCTGGCCAGCGCCGCTTCGTGGGCGGCGCGGAAGATGGCCTGGGCCGGCTTGGCAGCTGCGCCACGGCTGGCCCCGATCGTCTCAGCCATCCGCCGCAGCTCCTCCACGAACTCCTCCGACTGCAGGTCGGCGTGCTCGGCGCGCAGGAGCACAGGTCGCAGCACCTTCACGGTGGCGCCCTCCGCCACCAGGGCATGCTCGACCATCTCGGCCGCACCTTGGGCCATGGGGCAGGTGTAGGTGCCGGGGCCGGCATTGGGGTACGGCACATGCACGAACTTGGGCACGAACAGCCAGTCGGCATCGGTGGTCGCCAGGCCGTGCAGCAGCTTCACCGCTGCGCACGAGCCTGCGGCGGCGCAGCGGCGATCGCCCTCGGTCAGCGTGCCAGGCCCTGACTGGAGCACCTCGACCTCGGCGCCGAGACGCGTGAAGAAGGTGTGGAAGAAGGGCAAGTAGTCGATGAGATAGTGAGCGTACGGGATGCCGATGCGCGCCGCGGCCGGTGAGGCGGTCGCAGCAGCAGTGACCGCCTCACCGCCGGCCCGCCGCGCATCGTCCGCGGCCGACACGCTCGAGCGTGTCTCGTCCTCGGCCAGCAGGCTCGCCAGCAGCTCCGCGCGTTCGCGATACGGGTTGGGGGCATCCTTGGGCAACTGCCGTCCGCCACCGGCCACGTCGTCGTACTTGGGGCAGTTGCCCCCGCTCACCACCTTGGTGCGCTCGCCGGCCACTTCCACACTGGCGGCCTCCAGCCGGCAGAGGTTGGCGCAGTGCTTGTCGCGGCAGCGTATCCGGCGACGCTCGGTCACCCGCGCCGCCAGCACCCGGCGCAGGTCGAAGGGCGCCTCGGCAGTCGCTTCCTGACCAGCGGCCAGCGACTCGGCGGCCAGCATGGCGATGCCGACGGCGCCCATCGCTCCGGGGTTGGGCGGCACGAACACGTCGCGCCCCGTCACCGCCGCCAGCGTGCGCGCCAAAGAGGCGTTGCTGGCCGGTTTGCCCTGGAAGAACACGCGCTCCTGAAACTGGCGGCTGCCCATCACGCGGCTGCGGTAGTTGCGGATCACCGAGAACTGCAGACCGGCGAAGATGTCGTCGCGCGTGTAGCCGTCGGCCAGCGCCTCGGCCGCCACGTCGGCGACGAAGACCGTGCAGGTCTGACCTAGGTCGGGTGGGTCGGTAGAGCGAGCGGCCAGCTCTCCGAAACGAGCGATGTCGTCGAGACCGTGCGCCACCGCCTGCTCCTCCAAGAACGAACCGGTGCCGGCGCTGCAGACGCGGTTCATGTCCGACTCGAGCACACGGCCGCCGACGATGCTGATGTACTTGGCGTCCTGGCCGCCGATCTCGACGATGGAGAGACTGCGACCGCCGTCGGGGTCGAAGCGCACGGCGGCGGTCGCATGCGCGACGATCTCGTTCTCCACCACGAGACGTGCGCCGAGCTCGGGGTAGGCGGCGCGGAACACGGTGGCGGCCGCGTCGCGGCCGGACCCGGTGAGACCCACGGCCGCCACCTCGGCGCACCCCGTAGCCCGCATGATCTCCGCCACCAGCGCCTGCGCCGCCTCGACGGGGTTGCCGTCCGTGCGCCGGTAGACGTCGGTCACAACGGACCCGCCGGCGGCGTCGAGCAAGGCCGCCTTGGAACCAGTGGAGCCGAGGTCCAGGCCGAGCACGAACGTGGCACACGAAGCGGCGGCATCGTGCAACGCGGCGGCATCGTGCGACGCAGCGGCATCGTGCGACGCAGCGGCCGGCGCGCCAGTCCTCTGCGTTGAGGCGCCGGTCGTCGGCGTCGTGGGCGCCGACAGCCTCGTCACCGAACCGGGGCCCTGCGCCGCCGGGGTCAGACCACGGATACGTCGCCGCGAGCTGCGCACCAGCGCCGCAGGGTCGGCCGGCCACACTCCGTCGGCCGGCCATGGCCGCGACGCCGCGTAGCGCAGGGCGCCGAGCGCCTCGAAGGCGCCGGCCTCCGGCGACACCTCGACCGGCACGCCGGCCAGCTGCGCCAACGCCTGCACCACCGGTCCGATCAGAGCCCCGTGGCCCACCACGAGCACGGGGCCATCTACCTTCTCCTTGTCGTACAGGCTGTGCACGTTGCGCGCCACGCTCTCGAACACGCCGCGAAACAGCCGCCCATGCGACTCGCCCTGGTTAGCAAAGTGGGTGAGCTCGCTCTTGGCGAACACGGCGCAACGGGAGGTCACGGCCACACCGTCGGGGCTCGCCTCGGCTAGAGCGATGGCCTCCTGCAAACTGCAGCCGAGGCGGCCGCAGAGGCCCTCGACCGTCTCTCCGGTGCCTGCCGAACAGCGCTCGTTGGCCTCGTAGCGCACGCGGCCGACGGCATCGCGGGTGAGCACCGAGTAGCCGCTGCCGCCGATGCGCACGACATTGAGGGCGCCGTTGCCCAGCGACGCGGCCGCGTACTCCTGGGCGATCTCCTCCGGCAGACCACCGACCACCGGCGGCGCCAGCCGGTCGCCGTAGGCGCCAGTGGCGGCCACGCCGGCCACGACGGCGCCCAGCCGACGATAGAGCTCCAAGAAGGGCCGCAGCGGCTCGCCCACGTGGCGCTCGGCATGCGTGGTGATGGGACCGAGTTCGGTGGCGTCGCCCACCTCGGCCCACGCCAGCGAGGTCGTCACCTTGCCGAGGTCGACACCGATGAGCACGGGCCGCGGCGCGCCTCTCTGCCCGCGGTCCAAATCAGACGTGCCTCTCGCGTCGTCCATGAAAGGAAGTATACGCAGGTGCGCGCCACGCAACGCCGTCTGCGCGAAGCTGCGCCGTGTAAGTAAGGCCGCGCCTTGTGCACGAAGCAGTGCCGTAGGCGCAGCGCGGCCCGCACCGTGGCGACGCCGGCCGCTCCCCGTTGCTAGTGGGGCACGTAGTAGATGGCGAGCAGGCCGACGATGAAGAAGGCGCTGGCGACGATGGAGTCGATCCCCAGCCTCGCCACACAGCGCTGAGGGCGGATCACGACCGCTACGGCGTAGACCATGGTGATCAAGATCCCGACCCCGGCCAGCCACGCGTTGACGGCTCCCGACGCAGGCAGCACCGGTTTGCCGGCGAGAAGGTCGGCGACCACGAACAAGCACACCTGGAAGGAGTTGCCGCCGAACACGTCGGCCATGGCGAGCTGATTGTCGCCCAGACGCACGGCGGCGATGCCGCTGCTGATCTCGGGCAGGGCGCTCACCAGGGCCAGCACGGTGGCGCCGAAGACGACGCCGTTGATGCCGGCACGGCCGGCAAGGGCGCTGCCGCTCATTTGCAGAGCGACGCCGCCGGCCAGGGTGACCAGGCAGGCAGCGAGGAAGACGAGCTCCACGCGCAGCGTGCTGACGTGCGCATAGGGCCTGCCCGCCTGCGGATGAGGCACACGGCGGTGCGGCCGTCCGGGTTTGCTGCCGGGCATGACGATCTGCCACATCGGCGACTTGCGGACCCGGTTGAGCACCCACACTCCACCGACCCACACCACGACGATGGCGATCGAGGCTGGGCTCATCCCGGCGAGGTTGACCGAGCTCGGCAGCAACGTGCCCATGAGCACCAAGGCCACGACGCACACCACGAGCCCCGCCTCGAGCACCGGGATGAGCGATCCGACCAGGTAGCTCAGGGGATGCTTGCGCGAGGCCACGGCATCGCAGATCGCCAGCACCATGGTCTGCATGGCGATGCCGCCGGCCAGGTTGCCGGCGGCGATGTCGATGTGGTGCTGCAGCACCGCCGAGACCGTGATGGCCGCCTCGGGCAGGCTGCCGGCCACGGCCAGCAGGATCATGCCACCGAGCGCCTCGCCCAGATGCAGTCGGTCGTCGAGGGCATCTGTCGTCTTGGAGAGATAGACGCCGGCCACCCACGTGGCCGCCGCGCCGACGGCGAAGATGGCGAACAGGATGAGACTCGAGAGGCCGCTCATCCCAGACCGAGCTCCTCGAGCCGGTCGTCCTCGTAGCCGAAGAAGTGCGCCGTCTCGTGCAGCACGGTGATGCGGATCTGCTCGGCCAGCTGCTCCTCACCGGTCGTCTCGCGCTCCAGGTTGCGCTGGAAGAGGTGGATCACGTCCACGTGCGGGGGACCATTGGTGGTCGACTGCTCGGGCATGGGCACACCGGAGAACATGCCCAGCAGCCGCGGATCGACGCCGTCGAGCACCATCTCTTCCGACGGCCGGTCGGCGACCAGCACCGGCACGTTGGTCAGCCACTCCAGCACCTCGGCCGGCAGCTCGTCGAGGGCTTGCTCGGCCACGCGCTCGAACTGCTCGCCGGGCATCACGGTCTTTGGCGCGGCAGCCGCGGCGTCGAGTCGCAGCACGGCGAGCCACTCGCGCATCATGCCCGAGCGGTCGCCCTTGGCCTCGAGGATGGCGCCCAACAGGTGATGCGCGTCGGCCTCCTCCTCGACCTCGAGACCGCCGCGAGCCAGCACGTCGCGCACCAGCCTGGCGGCGCCTTCCGGGTCGCCGAACTCGTAGAAGTACAGCTCGGCGGCGCCGATCTGCGGCCGCGGGTCGTCCGGGTCGGCTTCCGCCCAGCGGACGTAGGCTTCGAGCGCCGACTCAGACTCCTCGCGCGCCAAAGCGAGCCCGGCCTCGAGCTCGAACACTTCGGGGGCGTCGGGCTCGGCGGCGCGGGCGCTGTGCAGCGCCGCCGCGGCGCCCACCAGGTCGTCTTCGTCCAGGCACGCCCAGGCTTCGTCCACGTCGCGCTCGAACGGTGACTGCTGCTTGCTCACGGGCGTCAGTCTACGCCTGTTCGTGCCACCGCTGCATCATCGCCGCCGATGGCCTCACGATATACTCCACGACGTGTACACACTCACCGACGACGTCCGCAGGCGCCGCACGCTGGTCGCTACCCTCGCTCTCCTGCTCGTGCTGGTGTCAGCCCTCGCCGGGTGGCTCGCGATCATCGTCGTCACCAACTCGCCGCTCGACTTCTACGTCTACTACATGGCCGGTGCGCTACTGCACCGTGGTCAGAGCCCCTATGTGATCTCCGAGACGGCGTGGCGGGGGCTTGCAAGTCAGCTGCATATCTCGCACTTCTCGTGGCCCTACCGCTACCCGCCGTTCACCGCCGCGCTTGGCCGCGTACTCTCACCGCTGGGACCTCACGGCGCGATGATCGTCTGGGAGACGGCCAACGCCGTCGGCTTCGTCGCCGGCGCGTGGCTTGTGGGACTGGCGCTGGGCGGAGGCTGGAGACTTGTCCTGGCCCTGGGGACGACGCTCTTCTGCGGCCCCGTGTACCACACCCTGCTCGACGGCCAGGTGAACGGCCTCGCCTTCGCCTTTCTGGCGCTGGCGTTCTGGGGAGTGATGCGACGACGCGCGGCCGCCGGAGGCATCGGCGTGGCGGCGGCCGCCGCCCTCAAGCTGACGCCCATAGCTCTCGTGGCGTACCTGTTCTGGAGACGCAGCTGGCGCACCGCTCTCGCCTCGCTGGCCGCCCTGGCCGCCATGGTCGTGCTCTTCGTGCCGCTCGTGAGCCTGCACGGCTTCGGCGACTACATGGCGCATGCCTTCTTGCTCACCGACCCGCAGCGCATCAACCTGTCGCCGCAGAACCAATCGTTGACGGCCGTCGTGGGCCGCGCGCTTCTGCCGCAGACCACGTGGGCCAGCACGGAGCGCACGACAGCGGTGCACATCATCGCCGTGGCCTTCGCCGCCGCCCTCGCTGTGGCCACGGCGGTCGTTCTCTGGCCGCGGCGGCGGTCCGCCAGAGCAGGGCCAGCGGCCGCTGGCCCTGCGGCCGCCGGCCCTGCCGAAATCGAGGGGCTCGGGTTGGGCATGGTCATCGCCGCCACGCTGGTGGTCGGGCCCTTCACCTACTACCACCAGTTCTCATGGCTGCTCATTCCGCTGCTGCTCATCGCCGACCGACTGATCAGAGCCCGACGCTGGCTGCCCCTGGCTCTGCTCGGCGTGCTGCTCGTGGCCGTCGACGCCAACGAGCTCCTGTGGAAGATGGTCCAGCAGACCATGCTGGATTCGGGCGTGTGGCGGCTGCTCTCGCTGCCCTTCGTGTTGGCCATGGTCATCTGGGCCACATGTGCGGTGATGGTGTGGCGGAGCCAGACGGCGGCGGTCGCAAGCGAGGCAGAGCGTGCCGGAAGCCTACGCGAGACCGGCGAGCGTGCGGGACGTTGACGTGAGCAGGCCGAGCGTGCCGCCGTTTCGCGCGGAGGCCGTCCTGTTCGACTTCGACGGCACGCTCACGCGGCCGGGCGCCATCGACTTCGAGGCCGTCAGGCAGGCGCTGCATTGCCCGCCGGACATGTACATTCTCGAGTTCGTCGACGGGCTGCCGGAGGGTGAGGAGCGCCAGCGGGCGCGAGCGACGCTAGAGCGGTTCGAGCTCGAAGGCGCCGCCCGCTCGGAGCCCAACGAGGGCGCCGAAGGCGTTGTTCAGCAGCTGCGAGGCCTGAGCTTGCCGCTGGGCATTCTCACGCGCAACGGGCGCGCCGCGGTGGAGCGGGGCCTGGAGCGCTGCGCGCACATCGGCCCCGCCGACTTCGACGTCATCGTCACCCGCGACGATGACGTGCTGCCCAAGCCGGCCCCCGACGGCATCCGTTTGGCCGCCCGGCGACTCGGCGTACCGGTGGAGCACATGCTCGTCGTGGGCGACTTCCGCTTGGACATGCAGGCCGGCCGCAACGCCGGCGCCGTGACCGTGTACCTCACCAACAGCGAGGGGTGCGAGCGGCCCGGCGACGCGACCGCAGAGTCTCCGGAGGCGGCGGACTGCGACTTCGTCATCCGTCGCCTCAACGATCTCGAGGCCGTGGTGCGCCTCGGCCTGCCGCTGCCGCAGGGCAAGCTGCCCAACCAGCTGCTCGCCCGCTATCTGGGCGGCCTGGACGTGGCCGACCCCGCCGTGCTCGTCGGCGCCGGGGTCGGCGAGGACGTGGCCGCGCTCGACGTGAGCGGCGACGAGGTGATGGTCGTGCACGGCGACCCCATCACGCTCACGAGCGCCGACCTCGGGCGCTTGGCCGTGCTGGTCAACGCCAACGACATCGCCACCTCCGGCGGTGAGCCACGCTGGCTGCTCACCACCGTGCTCCTGCCGGCAGGGACCACACCGTCGGAGGCCCTGCACCTGCTCGAGAACATAGCGGCGACCAGTGCCGGCGCCGGCATCGCGCTGGTCGGCGGCCACACCGAGATCACGGCCGCCGTGACTAGGCCCGTCGTCGCGGCCACCATGCTGGGCACGCTGCCGCGAGCCGACCTGCGCGACAAGCGCGGCGTGGCGGAGGGCGACCAGGTACTGCTCACCAAGGCGCTGGCGATCGAGGGCACGGCTCTGCTGGCCGGCGAGCTGCCCGACCGTTTGCGCACTCTGGGCATGACCGCCGAGCAGCTCGCCGCATGCCGGCATCTGCTCGACCGACTGAGCATCAGCGAGGAGGCGCGCATCGCCCGCGGCTTCGCCGGCGTGCGCGCCCTGCACGACATCACCGAGGGCGGCTTGGCCACGGCGCTGGAGGAGTTGAGCGTGGCCTGCGGGCACGCCATCACGGTGCGCCGCGAGACTGTGCCGGTGTACCCCGAGACGCAGCAGCTCTGCGGGCTGCTCGGCGCCGACCCCCTGGGCCTCATCGGCTCGGGCAGCCTGCTTGCCTGCTGCCGCCCCGACGAGAGTGAGCCGCTTGTCTCCACCTTGGGCCGGGCCGGCATCGCCGCCACGCTCATCGGCGTGGTCGGTGGCCCAGGCGCCGGCGTGACGGCGCTCGAGAACGGGCGGGCGGCCTCGTGGCCGCAGTTCGAGACCGACGAGGCCGCCCGCCTCCTACAAGACTGAATCGGGTCCGCGGCGCCTAGGTAGAGTCGCAGCCCTAGAGCGCCGCGAGCTGCCAGTCCATGTTGAGGTCGTCGGCGACTCGCCCGACGGCCGCGCACAGCTCGGCCACCGGTGTCTCTGGCGGCACCGAGAGAACCATCTCCATCTCAAAGAGCGGCGTGCCGGAGACCGGAGCGCAGCGCAGCGTGGTGTCGGCACTCTCGATGTTGACGTTCATGGCGCGCAGCAGGTGGGCGATGGACTGCATCAACCCGGGATGGTCCATCGCCGTGGTGGTCAGACGATACGGGATCGTGGCACCCACCGTGCAGGGCTGATCCACCTCGGCGTCAGTGAGCTCGGCGTGCACGCCGCCATCGCGGCGCAGCGTGCCCAGCTTGTCGCGCAGACGCACCATCACCGCCTCGGAGCCCGCCACGAGCATCATGATCGCGAACTGTCCGCGCAGGTTGACCATGCGGCTGTCTTCGAGGTTGCCGCCGCAGTCGAGGACGAAGGCCGAGACCTCGTCCACCAAGCCGGGGCGGTCGCCGCCCAGGACAGTGAGCACTGCGTGCTGCGTCGCCATGCGCGAGACACTAGAACGAACGGCGCCGGAACGCAAAGGCTCCGTTTACAGCAGGCCGCGACTCTGCAGACGCGCGCGCTGCCGGCGTGCGTACACGCCGTCCGTGTCGCGGCTCACACCGAGCGCTGGTAGCTCCGGAAGGCGCGCGTCGCGAGCAATGCGCAGACCACCGCGAACGCCAGCAAGTAGCCGGCGTGCGCCATCACAAAGCCCCAATCGCCGCTCTTGTTGAGCGCCTCACGACCGGCCTGGACGGCCCAGTTGACGGGGTTGTACTTGGCGATCTGCTGGATCCACTTGGGCGCCAAGCTCTGCTGCAGGAACGCCGACGAAAGGAAGGTGAGGGGCAGCAAGATGAAGTTGACCGCCGCGATCACCGATTCCTCGCGACGCAGCATGAGGGCGAGCCCGTTCGAGAGCATGCTGAAGCCCACGCTGAGCAGGGCGGCACAGACGATGAGCATGACGATGCCGGCCGCTCCACCCGGGAACGTGGCGCCCACGGCGAGCGCCAACCCCACCAGGATCAGCGACTGGATGATCGTGGTCAGGACTTGGGGCGCGATGCGGCCCACCATCAAGGCGCCCCGGTTCGTGGGCGCCACGAGGAAGCGGTCCATCACGCCGTGATCGAGGTCGTCGATCATGCTCATGCCGCTCCAGCCGCCCGAGAACACGGCGCTCATCACGACGATGCCCGGCGTGAGGAAGGTGATGTACGACTTGGAGCCGAAGCCGGGGATCTCGACGATCTTCTTGAAGAGCGCCCCGAAAAGCAGCAGCCAGATGATGGGCTGCGCCAATGTGAGCGCGAGGTACCAGGGCTGGCGCAGAAACGCCTTCACCTGGCGGATGGTCAGGTAGAGCGTGTGGCGCAGAGCGATCATCGGTTCACCTCCGCGGCCGTTGCCTCGGCTTTCTCGAAGCTACGGCCGGTGTACTTGAGATAGACGTCGTCGAGCGAAGGACGCGCGACTGTGACCGAGGCCACGTTGACGCCGCCGGCCTCGAGCGCCTGCAGGATCACGGGCACGGCTTGGGCGCCGTTGTCGGCGTGGAGGTGCAGCAGCCGGCCGTCCTCGAGCGTCACGTCGCGTACGTCGGCCAGCGGCGCCAGCGCCTCGATCGCACGGCCGGCCTCCCCAGAGGCGAGCTCCACATGCACGGCGTCGCCTTTGAGCTCGCCCTTCAGCTCATCAGGCGAACCCTCGGCCACCACTCGTCCCTCGTCGACGATCGAGAGCCGCCGCGCCAGCTTGTCGGCCTCTTCCAGGTAGTGCGTGGTCAGCAGGATGGTCAGGCCCTCCTCGGCCGTAAGACGCGCTATCTCGCCCCACATGTCGGCCCGCGACTCGGGGTCGAGCCCGGTGGTGGGCTCGTCGAGGAACAGCACCTGGGGCTTGTGCACGAGGCCCATGGCGACGTCGAGCTTGCGCTGCATGCCGCCCGAGTAGGTGCGTGCGATGCGCCGGGCCGAGTCGGTGAGGCCGAAGCGCTCGAGCAAGCCGCTCACGCGCTGCTCGAGCTCCTTGCCTCTCATGCCATAGAGGTGTCCCTGCAGCATGAGGTTCTCGCGTCCGGTCGCCTGGATGTCGACGCCGGACTTCTGCGCCACGCAGCCCACCGCGCGGCGCACGCGCTCCGGCTGCCGCAGCACGTCCAGACCGGCGACGCTCGCCTGTCCGGCGTCCGGCTTCGAAAGCGTCGTCAGGATCTTCACCGTCGTCGACTTACCGGCCCCATTGGGGCCGAGCAGGGCAAACACGGAGCCGCTTTCCACGGTCACGCTCAGCCCGTCCAGCGCCTTCACCTTGCCCGCATACGTCTTCACGAGGCCGGAGGCCTCGATCGCATTCGTCATCTCATCTCCTCGCGTGATTCTGTCGTCTGTCTCAGCCGAAGCCCGGATCCAGCGGTGGCCAACGGAGCGGCCTCAGCCTTCAGGCCCCTCCTCCGCCGCCTCCGGCGCCTCTTCCATAGCGTGCGTACGGCGCAGCGGCACCTCCTTGAGGAAGAGCACGGCCACCAGCCCCAGGATGCCGATGACGGTACCGAGCACGAACAGATCGCTGATCGCCGACGCCAAGCTGTGACGCACGGCGTCCATGAACGCGAGGAAGAGCTGGTGCCCCTGGGCGCCGTACTTGTCGAAGCTGGTCGCGATCGACGCGCGGGCGCCCGACGACAGCAGCACCTGCGGGTTGTCGAGCTTGCCGGCCGAACCCTTCAGAGGCCCTGGCAGGTTGTGGAGCATCCCGCTGGCGAAGCGGTTGTTGAGGATGGAGCCGAACACGGCCAGACCCACGGTGGCGCCGATGGAGCGGAAGAACTGCAGGCCCGCCGTCACCTCGCCGAGGCGGTACGTCGGGTACTGGTTCTGCACGATCACCGTGAAGGCACTCATGGCCACGCCCAGGCCCAGGCCCAGGATGACCATGTACAGGGCCAGCGTGCCTTGGGTGGTGCCGACGCCCATGCGCGAGAGCAGGTAGGTGCCCCCGGCCACGGCGACGAAGCCGCTCACGACCACCACCTTGTAGCGCCCCGTGCGCGCGAGCAGTTGGCCGGAGGCGATGCTGGTGACGATGGCGCCGAGCATCAGCGGTGTGAGGATGATGCCGGAGTTGGTGGCCGTCTTGCCCAACACACCCTGCACGAACAGCGGCAGGAACATGATGGCGCCGAACATGCCGGCCGACTGCAGCGAGCTCGCCACGGCCGAGACGGCGAAGATGCTGTTGCGGAAAAGCTGCGGATTGAGGACAGGCTCGGCGGCCCGCGATTCGCGCCAGAAGAACGCCAGCCACATGACGACCGAGACGACGAACAGACCGATGATGGTGGCCGAGCCCCAGCCGTAAGTGGAACCGGCCCAGCTGAACGCAAGCAGCAGAGGCACCGCCGCCGCCACGAGCAGGGCGGCGCCGAAGTAGTCGACGACGTGGCGCCGCAGGCTCACGTGGGCGGGCAGCGCCACGGCGGCAAAAGCCAGGGCGATGATACCGATGGGCAGATTGACGTAGAACGTCCAGCGCCAGCCCATGTTGTCGGTGATCCAGCCCCCGAGCAGCGGGCCGATGATGGTCGCCACGCCGAACACGCTCATGAGGACGCCCATCCAGCGTGCCCGCTGCGCCGGCGGGAAGATGTCGCCGAGGATGGCCTGCGTCACAGGCATCATGGCCCCAGCACCGATGCCCTGGAGGGCGCGAAAGCCGATCAGCTCAGTCATGGAGTGGGCTTGGCCGCACAGAGCAGATCCCAGCACGAAGATGAGCATGCCGATCATGAAGAACACTTTGCGGCCATAGGCGTCCGAGAGCTTGCCCCAGATGGGCATCGAGGCCGTGGAGGCGAGCAGGTAGCCGGTGGCGACCCAAGCGTAGTGCTGCAGGCCGTTGAGGTCGGCGACGATGCGCGGCATGGCCGTGCCGACCACCGTCTGGTCGAGCGCCGAGAG
>PMKX01000176.1 GCA_003158705.1 Actinomycetota bacterium | reverse complement strand
GCGCCGACCGAGGTCTACGACTACGACGCGCCCGACCAGGAAGAGCTGCCTCAGGACACGCCGCTTATCCCGTACGACTGGGGCGTCAAGCTCCGCTGATGGCAGCGCGGCGCAAGACCGAGCGCCGGTGATGCGCTGGTTCGTCACCGGCGCCGGTGGCCAGCTGGCCACTGAGTTCGAGCGCCTCCTGACCGGCGAGGTGTTCCTCGCCCACGAGGAGGCGCTCGACATCCGCGACGCGGCAGCGGTGGCCGAAGCCGTGCGCAGCTTCGGCCCCGACGTGGTGTTGCACACCGCCGCCTACACCGACGTCGACGGCGCCGAGGCCGACGAGCCCACGGCTTTCGCCGTCAACGTCTTGGGCACGCGCAACGTCGTCGACGCCGTGCGCGGCACGCGCAACCTGGTGGCCGCCGTGCGCGGCACGCATACGCCGGTGGTCAGCTTCTCGACCGACTACGTCTTCGACGGCGCCAAAGGCGCGCCGTACGTCGAGAGCGACGAGCCTCAGCCGCTCAGCGCCTACGGACGCACCAAGCTGGCCGCCGAGCACGAGACCCTGGCCTGGGTCCACGGCACCGTCATCCGTACCGCGTGGCTCTTCTCAGCCACCGGCCACAACTTCGTCAAGACCATCCTGGCGGCCGCCCAGAAGCGAGCGGCCCACGGCTCGAGCGAGCCGCTGCGGGTCGTGGACGACCAAGTCGGCTCGCCCACCTTCGCCGGCCATCTGGCGGCCGCCGTCGAGGAGCTGCTCCGCATGGGCGTGGCGCCGGGCATTTACCACCTGGCCGGCGGCGGCTACTGTTCCTGGTGCGAGCTGGCCCGCGAGGTGGTGCAGCTTGCCGGCCTCCGCGTGCAGGTCGTGCCCATCACCACGGCCGAGGCCGGCCGGCCGGCGCCGCGGCCGGCCTTCTCGGCTTTGACCAGCGAGCGGCCCGTGCCGCGCCTGCCCGACTGGTGCGAAGGCGTGCGCGCGGCGGTCGACCAGCTACTGCGCGGCCAGGAGGGGGAACGCACATGAGGATCGTGGTCACCGGCGNNTCACCGGCGGCGCCGGCTTCATCGGCTCCAACTTCGTCCGTCACGCGCTGCGCGAGCATCCCGGCGACGAGATCGTCAACCTCGACAAGCTCACCTACGCCGGCAACCTGGACAATCTGCGCGACGTGGAGCACGAGCCGCGCTACAGCTTCGTGCACGGCGACATCTGCGACGAGCAGGTGGTCGAGAGCGCCGTCGCCGGCGCCGACGCCATCGTCAACTTCGCCGCCGAGACGCACGTGGACCGCTCCATCAGCGGCCCGCAGGACTTCATCCGCACCGACGTGCTCGGCACCCACGTGCTGCTCGAGGCGGTGCGCCGTCACGGCATCCCGCGCTACCTGCAGGTCTCCACCGACGAGGTCTACGGCTCCGTCGTCGAGGGCTCGTTCATCGAGACCGACCCGCTCTGCCCCTCGAGCCCGTACTCGGCCAGCAAGGCCGGCGCCGACATGCTCGTACTCGCCTACCGCACCACCTTCGGCCTGCCGGTGCTCATCACGCGCAGCTCCAACAACTACGGCCCCTACCAGTACCCGGAGAAGATGATCCCTCTGTTCATCACCAACGCGCTCGACGGGCAGCCCTTGCCCGTGTACGGCGACGGCCGCAACGTGCGCGACTGGATCCACGTGCAGGACAACTGCGCCGCGCTCGACCTCGTGCTGCGGCAAGGTGACGAGGGTCAGATCTACAACGTCGGCGGCGGCAACGAGATCGAGAACCTCACGCTGACGCATACGATCCTGCAGGCTCTCGGTCTGGGCGAGGACTTGATCCGCTTCGTCGCCGACCGGCCCGGCCACGACCTGCGCTACTCGGTCGACTGCAGCAAGCTGCGCGCCCTCGGCTGGCAGCCGCAGGTGCCCGTCGGCGAGGGCATGGCGGCCACCGTCGCCTGGTATCGTGACAACCGCCCCTGGTGGGAGAAGATCAAGTCGGGCGAGTGGCGACGCTACTACGAGGTCCAGTACCGCGAGCTGCACGAGCCGGACAGCGAAGCGGCCCCGGACCGATGACGCACAGCACGCCGGACACATGACGCAAGGCCCGCTGCCGACACCGCCGGAGCTGCCCGGGCGCGCATGGCGCCCGCTGCAGCCCTCGGACGCGGGGGCCATGCGCGCCCTCGACCTCAGCGGCTCCGCCCCCGGCGGCCTGGCCGCCGATCCGCTGCAGGACTATGACTACGCTTTCGACGACGCGCGCACCGACCCGGCCAGCGACACGCTGGCGGCCGTGGACAAGCGCGACGCCTTGCTCGCCTACGGCTGGGTGCAGGCGCCGCGCCAGCTCGACAACGAGTATCGCGTGGACCTGCTCTGGCAGGCGGCGCGCGCCGGCGGCACCGCGTCCGGCAAGCCTCTGTCCAAGCGCGCCGTCGTGGCCACGCCGGCCGCCATCGCCGCCGACTTCCTGCTCGACTGGATGGAGACCCGCGCCCGCCAGCGCTGTGCCGAGCTGCCAGACGACGGCCTGCCCCGCCGGCTGGCGCTGTGGTGCTGGGCCGACCAACGCCCTCGCCTGTCCCTGTACGAGCGCCACGGCTACACAGAGCGCTGGGCGCAGCAGCATATGCGGCGCAACCTGCGCCGCCCGCGGCCGGCGGTGCCGTTCCCCAACGGCATCAAGATCGTCCCCTGGGAGCTCGAGCATGACGAGCTCATGCGCCAGGCCTACGACTCCGCCTTCCGCGACCAGCGTCAGCGGGACGACGGCGGCATCGACACCGCAGACTGGCAGCGCCTCTACACCGACGTGGCGGAGTTCTGCCCCGAGGTTTCGTTCATCGCCCTGCACGGCGACGAGCCGGTGGGGCTCACACGTTGCCTTCTGCACAAGGCTGAGAAGGAGGGCGAGATCGGGCAGCTCGGCGTGGTGCCGGAGTGGCGGCGGCGCCGACTGGGAGCAGCCTTGCTCGCCGCCACCCTCTTCGGCTTCGTCGAGCTCGGTCTCCGCTGGGCTACGCTCAGCGTCGACCTCCACAACAAGCCGGCGGTGAAGCTCTTCAAGCACGCCGGCTTCACCGTCACGCGCCGCTACGTCGGCTTCGCCAAGGTGATCGCCCCTGAGTGAGTGCGGGTGGGGGTCCGCATCTACTCTACTGGTTGTACAACCAACAGTATTATCAACGCAATATAGAGCAATGTTGCCACCGTCCCCACACTCCCGAGAACAGCGCCGGCGATGGCCAACCCCCGCGGTGCCTGCCGCCTCCTGGCTATCCTCAGCCCCCGGAGGCTGAGCAGCAGGCCTGGGATGCTGAGAACGCTGGCGAGCAGACCCCAGACCAGTGGCGACAGGGAATCGGGGCCAAGGTCAGCGCGCACGGCAAAGAAGGTCGCCACCGACGCGAGCCACGCCGCGCAGCCAGAGAGAGACAAGGCGAAGCCCCAAACAGCCAGCCGCGGTGTTCTCCCGTCAGCCTCGTTCACGGTGCTCATTCCTATGAACCGTGGCTCATCCCCCAGATGAAGAGTGCGAAGAACACGCTGGCAAACACGACGGCGAGCACCAAGACCACCGTCCCCACGATACCGAGGACGAACCCAGCCATGGCCAACCCTTCAGACGCTTGTCGCTTCCTGGCCACTCGCAGCCCCCGGACGCTCAGCACCAGACCGGGGATGCTGAGCAAGCTCAAGAGCATGCTCCAGATCAACGGTGTCGGCCCGGAACCTGCGCCAAGGTCTGAGTGCAGGACAAGAGCGAATGCTATGGCCGCCAACCACTGCAGCAACGCGACCAGAGAGCAGGCAAAGCCCCATACGGCAAGCCGCGGTGCTCGCTCTTCAGCCTCGCTCACGGCCGCCCCCCAAGAGTAGCTCGCGTTCCGGCTGCACGTTGGTCATCGGCTCAGCGGCTCATGGATCACAGGCTGCCGGTCACCGTGTAGTCCGGACCGGCGACCGAATGACCGCTCAGCGAGAAGTGCGTGCGATGGGCGCTCAGGGTGTAGCTGAAGTCCCCAGGCCAGTCGCTGAGTGCCATGGCCTTGTCGGTGAGCGGGTTCTGCAGCGAAGGCACGTATCCCCACTTCCATCCCCACTTCCAGAACCAACCGCCGGGTAGCAGCGCCCTCCGCGCGGGGAAGCGACCACCGTGGTCCCAGGCCCAGGCCTTGATACCTGCTGCCAGGGCGTCGATGTTGGATCGCACGTCGGGGTCGGTCTCGCGCGCCGCTATGGTCCTCATCTCCTGCTCCAGTTGGGCGGCGGTTCCGGTGGCGCGAGTAAGCGTGAAGGCGACGACAGGCTTGTTACTGGAAGGCGAATCGAACTCACGCTCGACCAGCGTGCCGCCCCCGGGCTCGAGCGAGAACTCGAGACGGTGGTAGCCGCTCCCGATCGCTGGGCTTAGCCACACGAGCAGATCGCCCTCGCGCGCGATAGAGAAGTCGGGCTCTCGGAACAGGCCGCTGACCGTGTAGTGGTCGCCGCTCTTCTCGACATGGACCACGATCGGGCCGTAGCCCTTGTAAGGGGTGCCCCGCCAGTAGCCCGTGAAGTCCCGCTTGCCAGCGCAGGCGACTGCAGCTAGGGCAAGTAGTGCGATGAGAGCGACGGTGACAATGGCACGGCGGCGGTGCACGGCGAAACCCCCTCCAGGTCGCGCGGCGATCACGACCATCGTAGCACCGCTGTGGGAGAGTCGAACCTCTGACCTTAGCGTAGCGACCTGGGAGATCTCCCTGACCGTGACGGGCTGTGGGCACATGAGCGGACCGAGCCGGGAATGCGCGAGCGCGGGCGAGCCAGCCTCGCCAGCCGCTCACACGTGTTCGGAGAAACGCAACGAGGATGGCGAAAGGTTCAGGAGACCTTTCGCCATCCTCGCCTAGTGCCTGTGCGTCAGGGCACGTTCCAGACCGGCGTGCCGATGGGGATGCGCGGCGCCAGCCAGCTGATCTGCCAGTTGTACAGCCGGCAGCAGCCGTGCGAGAAGTTGCGCGGGAACAGCTTCAGGAGCCATGGCTCGTTTGTGCCGTGGATGCCGATGGGACCGTAGTAGTAGAGGATCCACGGTCCCTCGCCCACTTCAGGGTGAGCTTGCTTCTGGTAGATGTGGAAGTGCCCCATGGGTGTGGGCGTGGAAGGCTTGCCGAGCACGCAGTCCCAGCGCTTGATGAGGTGACCACTCTCGTAGTAGTAGAGGCGGAACTCGCTGTGATCAATGACGAAGTAGTGCGGGTAGGTGATCGGGATGTTGTACTTGTTGGGATGATTGACGATCACCCGCTGCGAAGGCGTAGTGATGGCG
>PMKX01000216.1 GCA_003158705.1 Actinomycetota bacterium | reverse complement strand
CCCCGCCGACGTGGATCTCGACAGCGTGCATCGTTTGATCATTGTCGACACGACGCACCCCAATCGTCTCGGTGATCTCGGCGCCCTGTGCTCGCGCCAGGGTGTGGAGGTGGTCGTCTTCGACCATCATCACGTGGACAGGCCGCCGCCGTTCACCGATCCTGAGCACCTGATCGTGTCCGACGACGGCTCGCTCGTCACTCTGATGCTGCGCATCGTCGCCGAGCGGCGCGTGCCCGTCACACCGCTCGAGGCCACCGTGTTCGCCCTGGGCATCCACGAGGACACGGGTTCGCTCACCTTCTCGACTACGACCGAGCGCGATGCACAGGCTCTGGCGTTCTGCATGCGCCAGGGCGCCGACCAGAGCCTCATCCAACACTACCTCCATCTGCCGCTCACGCCCGGCCAGCGCAGCACGCTGGCCAAAGCGCTGCACGACTGCAGACTGCTCGACGTGGCCGGAGTAGCCGTGCTTGTGGCTGCCGTAGAGCAGCCGCTCTACGTCGAGGGCGTGAGCGTGGTGGCCCACGCGATGATGGATCTCACAGGCTGTGACGCCTTCTTCCTGCTCGTGAAGATGGAGGAGCGCGTCTTCATCACAGCGCGCAGCCACAGCAAGTCGCTCGATGTCGCGCAGGCGCTGAAGCCACTGGGCGGAGGCGGCCACGCCGCCGCCGCCTCCGCCGTGCTGCGCGACACCGATCTGCAGACCGTGCGGGCCGCGCTCGCCGAGGCCGTCCTCGACGCGCTGCGGCCGGCGCCCTCGGCAGGCGACGTCATGCAGGCGCAGTGGTACCTGGTCAGCGCCGATTCGCCCGTAGACGCGGCCCTCTTGCTCTGTCGCCGGCATGGTCTGGGGGGAACGCTGGTGGCCGAGGGCGATGAGGTGGTCGGCACGGTGACGCGGTCCGACCTCGAGAAGGCCGCCGGGCACGTTCTCGGCCACGCCCCGGTGAAGGCGGTCATGACGAGTCACGTAGACTGGGCGAGCCGGCAAGCGCCCCTCGCGGAGGTCAAGGCTCTGCTGACACAGGCACCGATGGGCTGGGTGCCGGTAGCTGAAGCCGTGCCGGGCAAGCCGCTCCTCGTGACCGATCTTGCCGGCATGGTCATGCGGCGCGACATCATCAAGAGCAGCTTGCCGGAAGAGACCGAGCCGACAGCGGCGGGCGACTTGGCCGGCAGCCTGTTGGAGCTGGGCATGGACGAGCTCTTTGCCCATATCCAGGCGATCGCCGGCGACTACCGTGGCGTGTACCTGGTCGGCGGCGCGGTCCGCGACCTGCTCCTCGGCGAGCGCACCATCGACATCGACATCGCCGTCGAGGGTGACGGCATCGAGTTCGCCGGTCGGCTGGCGGAGCGGCTGGGCGGCCACATGCGGGCGCACAGCAAGTTCCAGACGGCGGTCGTGGTCGCCCCCGCCGGGGACGCAGCCGATCGGCTGCGTGTGGACGTAGCCTCAACGCGCACGGAGTTCTACGATTACCCCGCTGCACTGCCCAAGGTAGAGCATGCCAGCATCCGCAGCGATCTGGCGCGGCGTGATTTCTCCATGAACGCGCTGGCCGTGTCGCTCGAGCCGCAGAGCTACGGAGCCATGCTCGACTACTTCGGCGGCCGCGAGGATCTCTCGCACGGTCGCATCGTCGTCCTGCACAACCTGAGCTTCATCGAGGACCCGACGCGGATCTTGCGCGCCATCCGCTACGAGAGCCGCTACGGGCTGCGCATGGACGCGCACACGCTCAATCTGGCGCAGAGCTGCAGTGAGATGGACCTGATCGGCGATCTCTCGTCGGCCCGCTTGCGCGACGAGCTCGTGCTGTTGCTCAGCGAGCCGCGCGTCGACTTCGGCTTGCGGCGCCTGCGCTCGCTGGGCATCGAGAAGGCCGTGCATGCGCGCCTGCGAGCCGACGACGAGGCACTTGAGCTTGTCGCGGTCACGGACGCTCTCTGGCGGCACCACAGGCTGGCGGCGGAGGTGCCGCTGTGGCGCGCGCGCCTCATGTGGCTGCTCCGTGCCCTGGCGCCGGAGGAGATCAGCGCCTGGGCGTTGCGCATGCGCTTCCGGCGCCGCGACAGAGACGCGCTGGCTCGCTCGCTGGTGGTCGGCCGGCGCCTGGCCGACCTCGTGCACCGTGGACCCAGCGAGCCTGATCTGTATGACGCTGCCCTTGGGGAGCCGGCAGACGCACTGCTCGCTGCCATGGCCTTGCAGCCGTCCGGTGAGGCGCAGCGGCGACTCGGCAGATTCCTCGACACGACCCGACACGTGCAGCTGGCGGTGAGCGGCGACGATCTGCTGGCGCTCGGCTTCAGCTCGTCGCGCCGGATGGGAGTCACGCTGCGCGACCTTCTGCACCTGAAGATCGACGGCGCCATCGACGGTCGCGAGGCGGAGCTCGAAGCCGCACGGCGCATGCTGTAGGCTCGGCGCGTGGTGAAGACCAGCCTGCTGCTCGAGTTCCTCCTGACCCTGCCGGTGCTGGTGGCCAGCTTAGTCGTGCACGAGCTCGCGCACGGCGCCGCAGCAGCCGCCCTCGGTGACCCGACGGCGCGCCGGCTCGGACGCCTGAGCCTCAACCCGCTCGTGCATCTCGACACCTGGGGGAGCGCCATGCTCGTGCTCAGCTTCCTGGCCTCGGGCGGCAGCTTCTTCTTCGGCTGGGCCAAGCCGGTGCCCATAACGCCTGCGCTTCTGCGGGCGCCGCGGCGCGACATGATGCTCGTGGGCGCCGCTGGTCCGCTCGCGAACTACGCGCTCGCTTGCACGGCCGCAGCCGCCATCTGGGTCGTGCGTGGCACGTCCGCCTTCGTCGTCGACGCCCTTACCCTGGCATTCGTTCTCAACGTCGTGCTGGGCACACTCAATCTCATTCCGCTGCCGCCCCTGGACGGCTCACGCGTTGTGGGCGGCCTGCTGCCGCTGCGCCTCTACAGACACTGGCTCAGGCTGGACCGCTACTCGGCCTACATGCTTCCTGTTGTGCTGGTCGTCATGGTCGCTGAGCCGGCCCTCTTCTCGCGTACCGTAGGCGCAGCCCTGGACTGGGCGGCGACCGTGCTCTTGCCGGGTCGCTATTGAACGCGGCCCCGCATCTGATTACGCGGCACCTCGGCGCTCTCGAGCTGCTCACGGCCGAGTACGGCGCCGCTCGGGTGGTCTTTTCCACCCGAGCCGGCGGCGTCTCGCGCGGCCCGTACGCGCAGCTCAATCTGGGACTGTCTGTCGGCGACGACCCGGCCGTCGTACTGCACAACCGCGGATTGCTCTGCGAGGCGTTGGCTCTCGGCCTCGACGAGCTCGTGATCCCGGGCCAGGTCCACGGCACGCGCGTGGCCGTGATCGGCGAGCGGGAGCGGGGCCGGGGAGCTCGCTCCCGCGACGACGTGATACACGACACCGATGGCCTGGTGACGGCGGTCCCGCGTGTGGCCCTGGTCACCAGCTTCGCCGACTGCGTACCGGTGTTCGTCGTCGGCGAGACGGCTACAGGTGCCCTTGTCATCGCACTCGCCCACGCCGGCTGGCGCGGCATGCTCGCCGGCGTCGTGGGCACGCTGGTCCAGACTGTCGCGACGCTCGGCGTGCCGCGCGCGGCGCTCGTCGGGCCCAGTATCGGGCCGTGCTGCTTCGCCGCGGCCGACGACGTAGCGGACCAGTTCGCGCAGCACTTCGGTGCCGAGGTCGTTCTTCGTGAGAGCGACGAGGCCGCCGTGGACTTGTGGCGCTGTGCCGCGATCGACCTGGAGCGCCGCGGTGTGGCCCCGGCGGCGATCGTCAACCCGCGGCTATGCACGAGCTGCGACGCACGCTTCTTCTCACACCGGCGCGACCGGGGCTTGACTGGCCGTCAAGTCGCGATAGCGTGGCTTGCCGATGGCGACAGCGAGGGGAGCGGGACTTGACGGAGTTCACTGGTGATGCAGAGTCGATCCGCGCCCGCTACGCTGAGGTCTGCCGGCGAGTCGCCGCGGCGGCCGAGGCCGGCGGACGTGACGGCGAACCTGTCGAGATACTGGTGGCCACCAAGTACGTGCCTGCCGAGCACATGCAGGTACTCGTCGAGGCAGGCATCCCCCTGGTGGGCGAGAATCGCGCTCAGGCTCTGGTCGTCAAGCACAAGCTGTGTGGCGATGCGTTCGTATGGGACTTCATCGGCCATCTGCAGAGTCGCAAGACCAAGCTGGTGCTGCCCATCGTGCGCCTGATCCACTCGGTGTGGACCATGAGCGTCGTCCAGGAGATACAGGCGCGGGCCCAGCGGCCGGTCCGCGTGCTGCTGGAACTCAACCTCTCCGAGGAAGAGACCAAGAGCGGCCTGAAGCCGAGCGAAGTGGCGGCTTTTCTGGACGAGGCCAGCGCCTGCGACAAGGTCAACTTCGCCGGCCTCATGTGCATGCCGCCACTCTCCGACGATCCGGAGCAGGCACGACCCTTGTTCGCCGACGTCCGCGAGCATGCCCGGCGACTTTCGGAACAGTGGCGCGGCCGATATACTTTCGCGGAGCTATCGATGGGCACGAGTTCCGACTATGAGGTTGCTGTGCAGGAAGGTGCGACCATAGTGCGTGTGGGGAGCGTCCTGTTCTGACTTGAAGGTGGTGAAGCGATGGGCCTGGGCGATTCGTGGCACAAGGTGTTGGTGTACTTCGGCGTCGCCGACGAGGAAGAGTACGACGAGGAAGAGACCATGGCTCCGCAAGACGAGCTGGAGCGGTCGTACCAGGAACGGCCCAATGTGCGCAAGCTCTCACGCGGCTCGCGCGGTCGCACCGAGTACGACGACATCTTCAGCGAGGAGCCGGCGCGCCCGGGCCGATCGTCTGTGCGCGCCGTCGAGCCCATGCGGCCGGCACGCGTGGAAGTGCACCTGGTCGTGCCCAAGAACTTCAACGACGCCCAGCAGATCGCCGACAAGTTCAAGGTCGACATCCCCGTCATCGTCAACTTGCAGGGTTCGGACACTGAGCTGGCCAAGCGACTGATCGACTTCTGCAGCGGCCTCACGTACGCCCTCGACGGGGGCATGCAGCGCATAGCCGACAAGATCTTCCTGCTCACACCGCGCAACGTGGAAGTGTCGGCCGAGGAGAAGGCACGGCTCCTCGAAAAGGGCTTCTTCAACCAGTTCTGATCTGACGGCGACGATGGACGTCGGCCTGCTCGGCAGTGGCCACATCGCGCGCGCTCTGGCCCAGGGCTGGAGCCGGCCGCAGATCGCGGCCCGCGAGCGCCCCAGGCTTCACTTCTATGACCTCGTAGAGCACTCCGCCGCCGACTTGGCCCGCGAGTGCGGCGGCGAGGAGGCTGCGTCGGCGACCGAGCTGGTGGCCGCCGCGCGCATGGTCGTGCTGGCCGTGCGCCCGCGCGACGTGGCCGCGGCTCTGGCCGGCGTTCGCTCACATCTGCAGGGCAAACTCGTGGTGTCGCTGGCGGCCGGCATCCCGGTCGCCACACTCGTGGCGTCGCTGCCGGCCCAGACAAGAGTGGGCCGCATCATGCCCAACGTCGCCGTGGCCGTGGGCAAAGGCGTGCTCTTGCTGGCACCGGGCACGCTGGGCGACGACGTCGGCGGGGTGGAGGAGGTCTTCGGCCTCGTCGGCGAGGTCGTGACCGTCGACGAAGCGCTGTTCGACGCGGCCACGGCCCTCTCAGGCTGCGGGCCGGGCTTCGCCGCCTTGTTCCTGGCGGCACTGGAGAAAGGCGGTCGTGCCGCCGGCTTGGATGCCGGCACGGCACATCGGCTGGCCGCTGGGGCTGTGGCGGGCGCCGCGGCCCTCGGAGAGCTGGAGCCCGATCCCGAGGCGATCGTGCGTGCCGTGTGTTCGCCTGGCGGCATGACGGCGGCCGGCATCGCCGTTCTCGAGTACGGCCGTGTTCCGCAGAGCGTCGCGGCCGCCGTGCTGGCTGCCGTAGCGCAGGCAAGCAGGTTGGCCTGACGGCAGCCGGCGATAGTGGGTTACACGGCCGCCAAGGTGGACTATCATGTGTCGGGCAACCGAGCACTACCTGGTCGCCGTGGGCGCAGCGTAGCGCCTGAAAAGGGGGTTGGCATATGAAACTGACGCCACTCGACGTGCGCCACAAGGAGTTCAAGCGTGGCATGCGCGGCTACGCGGACGACGAGGTGGACGAGTTCCTCGACGAAGTGGCCGATGAGTTCGAGCGCATCTTCAAGGAGAACATCGACCTGAGCGAGCGCGTGGAAGGGCTCGAGGAGCGCATCGCCCACTACCACATGCTCGAGGAGACCCTGCAGAAGACGCTCGTCTCGGCGCAGCAATCGGCGGAAGAGCTCAAGGCCAACGCCACCAAGGAAGCGCAGCTCATACTCCGCGATGCGGAGCTCAAAGCCCGGCAGATGGTCAACGACTCCTACGTGGACAAGCAGAGGATGGAGAAGAACGTCGTCGTGCTCAAGAACGCCCAAGAGGAGTTCCGCTTCAAGTTCCGCGGCTTGCTCGAGGGCTACATGAAGCAGCTCACGGAGTTGGACCAGGGCGCCAAAGCACGCACGAGCGAGTTCGCCAAGCAGGCCGCAGCCATCAAGGAAGCGATCGCCCGCCAGGACGTGCCACAGAGCGTGGCTGCCGAGACGCCGCCGGCGAACGAGCCGGAGACGGCGCAGGCAAGCGGGCCGGAGCTGGTCGCGGCCCCCGCCAAGGCTCCGCTCACCGCCCTTGACGAGGCCGCGAACCCGCTCGCGGCGGAACCTATAGTCCCGCCCGAGGCACCCGTCGAGGAGAATGAGCCGCTCTCCCTTCCGCAAGCGCCCGAGTTCGACTCCGGCCCTCTGGCGGACATACAGCAGGAGACCGTCGCCGTTCCGGCGGCCTCAGAGGCCGAAGACTCGCCCGACCCGGCCGACGACGACGTGCACATCCTCTTTGCGGAACGCGACGACTTTCTCGCCGACGTCGATGCCGGCATCAACGAGAACGAGTTCAAGTGGTGACGTGGATCCGCTGTCAGCGTCGGGGGAGGATCTCGTCGTCGCTCTCCGGGTGACGCCCGGGGCTCACCGCTCACAAGTCACCGGCGTGAGCGACGGTCGCGTGACCATCTCAGTCGCAGCCCCAGCACACGAAGGTCGCGCCAACGACGAGCTGGTGGCTCTTCTGGCGAAGCTTCTCGGTGTGCCACGGACGCGCGTGCGCCTCGTGGCCGGTGCACGAGGCCGACGCAAGGTAGCGCGCATTCGCGGCCTCGGCGTCGCCGAGGCCCGCACGCGCCTGGGGCTACCGGCGAGCAGTTGACCGGTGAGGGCTAGGCGGCCACCAGTCACAAGCCTAGCGGTCGTCGGCGGCGTGATCGCCATCGACCAGGCCAGCAAATGGGCGGTGCGCCACGAGGCGCATAGCCTGCCTCTCCATCTGGTGGGCCGGCTCTCGATAGAGCTCTTTCAGAATCGCGGGATCTCCTTCAGCCAGTTCGCAGACGACGGAGCCGTCGTTCGCGTGGTGGTGGCCGCAGTGGTCGCCGTCGTCGCCGCGACTCTCGTCCTTGTGCCTCGGCGTTACTCCTGGGCTGTCGCCCTCATCCTCGCAGGCAGCGCCAGCAATCTGATCGATCGACTACGCTTCGGCTATGCGATCGACTTCGTGTCCGCCTGGGGATGGCCGACCTTCAATGTCGCCGACGTGGCCATCGTCGCGGGCGCCGCGGCGCTGGCGCTGCTCGTGATCACGGCGGAGTGAGGCCGACATGCCCGCCTTCACCGTGGCTGCTGCGGAGGCAGGCCTGCGGCTCGACGTCGTGCTGGCCAATCGCCAGGGTCTTTCTCGATCGGCCGCCCAGCGCCTTATCGCCGCCGGATCGGTCACGGTCGACGATGTGCCGCAGACCAAACATCATCATGTGCAGCCCGGCGAGAGGGTCGAACACGCGGCCCCGCTCGCGACCCCCTCGTCGCTCTCGCCGGAAGCGCTCGACATCGAGATCGTGTATGAGGACGCCTGGCTCTTGGTGGTCAACAAGGCGGCGGGGGTGGTCGTGCACCCGGCGCCGGGCCACGAGAAGGGCACACTGGTGCACGGCCTGCTGGCCCGCGGCATCGGCGGCGGCGGCACGGCGCGGCCCGGGATCGTGCACCGCCTCGACAAGGACACGTCGGGACTCATGGTGGTCGCCCGCAACGACGACGCCTATCGCGCCTTGACGGCGGCCATGGCGCGGCGCCAGGTCGGCCGCACGTATGCGGCTCTGCTTCACGGCGAGCTGCCGCAGGACGCAGGCGTTATCGACGCGCCCATGGGTCGTCACGTGCGCGACCGCAAGCGCATGTCGCTGCATACCGCAGCGCCACGGCCGGCGGTGACCCACTTCCGTGTGCTGCGTCGGTACGCCGGGTTCACGCTGGTGGAGGTACGTCTGGAGACCGGCCGCACCCACCAGATCCGGGTGCACTTCGCCGCGCTCGGCTATCCGGTCGCCGGCGACGTGCAGTACGGCCGTCGCGGACGCCCGCCCGGGCTGCCGCGCCAGTTCCTGCACGCCACTCGTTTGTCGCTTGCCCACCCGGGCAGCGGCGAAATGCTCACATTCACCGCTGACCTGCCGGCGGATCTCGCGGCCTTCCTGGCCGCTCTTGAGGCTGCAGAAAGCGGCGGGGGGGAGGCTGACCGCTTTCCGCCGTCTGCCTCCGCCACCGATGGCGATCGCCCTTGACCGCCTCCGCTGGCGGCTGCTACTGTACGGTCAGCCTTTAAACGAGTCCTGCGAGACCGGAAAGGATGATGTTGCATGACGCTGCCGTTCTGTAGCTCCTCACCGGCGGCGTTTTTCTATGTCTAGGGCGGCGACCGAGGCCGTCGTCCTGACGGGGGACCAGCTGGCGCGCACGCTCACGCGTATCGCCCACGAGATCCTCGAGAAGAACGCTTCGGACACAGCCCTCGCCGTCGTTGGCATCCACACTCGCGGGGCTCTTCTCGGACGGCGCCTTCACGGTCTGCTTTGCCAGCTCAGCGAGCGTGAGATCCCCGATGGCGAGCTCGACATCTCCTTCTATCGTGACGACGTCGCCGCCCGCGGCGCGCCGGGAGTCATCCCCAAGACACCGCAGCCAGTGGTCAAAGACACCAATCTGCCTTTCGACGTCGGCGGCACCACCATCATTCTCGTCGACGACGTCCTCTACACGGGGCGCACCATACGGGCGGCCATCGATGCGCTGTTCGACTATGGCCGCCCGGACCGCATCCAGCTCGCCGTGCTCGTCGACCGCGGTCATCGCGAGCTGCCCATCAGGCCCGACTACGTAGGCAAGAACCTGCCGACCGCCTTGGGCGAGCGCATCAACGTTCGCCTGAGCGAAGCCGACGGCGTCGATGAGGTCGTGCTGGTGCGCACGGCGGGGGAGGAGTAGACGTGGCCAAGCGAGACCTCATCTCGATCGACGACCTCAGCGCCGCCGACGTCGACCTGCTCCTCGACACGGCCGAGAGCTTTCTGCCTGTGCTCCAGCGTGACATCAAGAAGGTGCCCACGCTACGCGGGCGCACCGTCATCAACATGTTCTTCGAGTCTTCGACACGCACCTCGACAAGCTTCGACCTGGCCGCCAAACGCCTCTCGGCCGACACGATCGGCATCAAGGCCAAGGGTTCGGCCGTGGACAAGGGCGAGTCGCTCAAGGACACGATCATCACTCTGTCGGCGTACTCGCCGGACATCATCGTCATCCGTCATCCGAGAGCGGGCGCCTGTCAGCTGGCCAGCGCCAACACAACGGCCAGCATCATCAACGCCGGCGACGGCAAGCACCAGCACCCCTCGCAGTGCCTGCTCGACCTGTTCACCTTGCGCCAGGCGTTCGGCCGCAACCTCAGGGGTCTCAAAGTGGCCATCGTCGGCGACATCCTGCACAGCCGGGTGGCGCGCAGCGACATCGCCGGCTTTCAGCTCCTGGGCATGGACGTGACGGTCATCGCACCCCCGACGATGATGCCCCGGGAGGTCGACTCGCTGGGCGTGAACGTGCGGTACGATCTCGCCGAGCTGCACAAGGCCGACGTGATCTACCTCCTGCGTATCCAGCAGGAGCGCATCACTCAAGGCGCCAACTTCCTGCCGTCGCTGCGTGAGTACGCGAACGTGTGGGGCGTCACACGCTCGCGTCTGCGCCCCGGCCAGAAGGTCATGCATCCCGGCCCGATCAATCGAGGGGTGGAGATCAGCGCCGCCGTGGCCGACGACCCGGACACGCTCATCGCTCAGCAGGTAGAGGCCGGCCTGGCCGTACGCATGGCCATCCTCTACCGGACCATCGTCGGGAGCACCGACAGCGACACGAAGGAGGCCCTGTGACACGGCGTCTGTGGAGCGCCCCGGCACGGGGGGCCGACGTTCTCATCCGCGGCGCCCGCGTGGTCGACCCTCTGGCCGGCCTCGACGAGACGCTCGACGTCCTGGTGCGCAAGGGCCGCATCCTCCAAGTCGGCACGGGCCTCGAGGCGCCCACCGGCTGCCGCACTATCGCCGCCGACGGCTGGCTCCTGCTTCCCGGCTTCGTCGACCTGCATACGCACTTGCGCACGCCTGGGCGCGAGGACGAAGAGGATCTCGCCAGCGCCACACGCGCGGCGGCAGCGGGCGGCTACGTGGCCATCTTCGCCATGGCCAACACCGACCCGGTAGTCGACACGGCTTCTCTTGTGCAGGCGCTCGCCTTGCGCGCTCAGACGGAGGCTGTGGTGCCCGTCGGCTTCTTTGCCGCCGTCACGCGCGGCCTGCGCGGCGAACAGCTCACCGAGATGTGGGAGCTTGCCCAAGCGGGCGCGGTCGGCTTCAGCGACGACGGCCGCCCGCTAAGCAGCGCACACCTGACGCGCCGTGCCCTGCAGTACGCCAAGGTCACCGACCGGTTCGTGGCCGTGCACGCCGAGGACGAGTCGCTCACGCGCGGCGGCGTCATGCACGAGGGCGCCGTGTCGGCCAAGCTCGGCCTGGGCGGCATGCCGCCGGTCGCCGAGAGCATCGAGGTGGATCGCGCCCTTGAGCTTGCTGCCTATGAGCAAGGCCGGCTGCACCTCTGCCACCTGAGTACCGCCGCTTCGCTCGAGCATCTGGAGCGCGCCAAGAAGGCCGGCGTGCAGGTCACGGCCGAGGTCACACCGCACCACCTGACGCTTACCGACGAGTGCATCCGCAGCCTCGATCCGAACTACAAGATGAACCCGCCCCTCCGGCCTGAGGCCGACCGCAAGGCGCTGGCTCAGGCCTTGCGCAGCGGACTTATCGACTGTGTCGCCACCGACCACGCTCCACATGCCCAGCAGGAGAAGGAAGTGCCCTTCGAGGACGCGCCCTTTGGCACGCTGGGCCTGCAGACGGCCTTCGCAGCCGCTCACCAGACGCTCGTCGCCTCGGGAGCCCTCAAGTTGCCCGTGCTCGCCGAACGCATGAGCCAGTCGCCGGCGCGCATCGCCGGCATGGCGGTGCCAACCGTGCAAGCCGGGGAAGAGGCCAACCTCTGCCTCGTCGACCCGCGCGAGACCTGGACGGTGACGTCCGCGGAGCTGCACTCCAAGGCCAAGAACTCGGCCTGGCTGGGCGCCAAGATGAAGACTCGTGTGAAACTCACCATAGCCGCCGGCAGCGTGGCCTGGGAGGATGGTGCCCGGTAAGGCACTCATCGTCCTCGAGGATGGAGCCTGCTTCAGGGGCGAGGCGCTTGCCGGTTCCGGAACCACCGGAGGAGAGATCGTCTTCACCACCAGCATGGGCGGCTATCAGGAGATAGCCACCGATCCCTCCTACAGCGGTCAGGTCATCGTCTACACCTTTCCGATGGTGGGCAACTACGGCTGCGACATCGACCGCGACGAGTCCGACAAGGCCCACTCAAAGGCGATCGTGGCGCGTGAGATCACGAACTACCGCTTCAATCGTGCCTCGCGCACCACGTGGTTGGATTGGCTTGCCGAGCACGACGTACTGGCCGTGAGCGGCGTGGACACCCGCGCGCTCACGCGCCACATCCGCGAGTGTGGCGCCTTGCGCGCCGCTATCAGCACGGAGACCGACGACGCGGCGGCCCTGCGCGCCGCCGCCCTCCATCTGCCCAAGATGAGCGGCCGCGACCTTGTGGGCGACGTCACCTGCGCCGAGACTCGCCACGTGCCGGCGAGCCACTCCGCCGAAGGCCGGCATGTGGTCGTGTACGACTTCGGCGTGAAGCGCTCGATGCTCCATCTTCTGGCCGATGAAGGGTTCGAGCTCACCGTGGTNNTTTCTCTCCAACGGGCCAGGCGATCCAGCTGCGGTCACCTACGCGGTCAAGTCGGTGCGGCATCTGCTGGGCAAGGTGCCCGTCTTCGGCATCTGCCTCGGCCACCAGCTCCTTGCTCGGGCGCTCGGCCTCGAGACGTTCAAGCTCAAGTTCGGCCATCGCGGAGTCAATCACCCGGTCAAGGACCTGCGCAGCGGCGCGATCGAGATCACGACTCAGAACCACGGTTTCGCGGTGCGCGACACGCAGGTTCCGCGCGGCACCGAGATCACGCACGTCAACCTGAACGACGGCACCGTGGAGGGTCTTGCCTGCCCCAGCCGACACGCCTTCTCGGTGCAGTTTCACCCCGAGGCGTCGCCCGGGCCGCATGATTCGCGCTACCTCTTCGCTCTCTTCCGTGACGACATCGCCCGCTTTGCCGGGGAGTCCTGAGTGCCGCGGCGCGACGACATCAACAAGGTGCTCATCATCGGCTCGGGGCCGATCGTCATCGGCCAGGC